>CAXTOD010000069.1:0-11768 GCA_964245705.1 uncultured Acetobacteraceae bacterium | reverse complement strand
GCCGCTGCTGCGTGCGCTGAGGACGGCGGCTCCCGGGGTGGCGCTCGTCGTCGACACCATCGGCGTTCCGTGGGGCGAGGTCGAGGGCTTCGCCGGGCTCGAACTGGACGGCGTGCTGTCGTCGCTCGCCTGGTGGGACGGCAAGGCGGACTGGTTCGTCGGCGAGCTGGCGCTGCTGCGCCGGGTGGCGCCCGTGCTGGCACCGGTGCCGGCGGAGCAGGCGGGGGGGAGCCCGCGGCGCCTGCTCGGCCTGGCGGTGGCAGACGGGATCGGCTGGATCGTCCCCGACGGGACGGTCGCAACGGACGAGGCGGCACGGCTGGCGGCGATCGCGGACCAGACGCGCGAGCTGGGTCTGCCGCACCTGCTGTCCGCGCCCGGCCAGGCGGTGACGGCGATCCTGCGCGGCACCACCGACGACCCGCGCACCAGCCAGGACGCGACGCTGCTGCTCCTGAACACGAGCGGCACGAAGCCGGCATCGTTCGACCCGGCCGGCGTGCTGCCCTGGACCGGCGGGGCGTTCTCGACCTTCGCGCCGCTGGCGGGGACGGACGATCCCACCGGGCACCGGAAGCTGGTGCCGGGCCATCCGGTGACGCTGCCGCCCGGCGCGCTGTGCGCGTTCCGGGCCGACCGGCTGCACGACGGGACGCCGCTGCCGCTCGACGAGATGTCCGCGGCCAGGGCCGGGCAATGGCCGCGCCTGGCGCTGGAAGCGCCGAGCCCGGCGGTGGACGGGGGAACGTTCCCGGTCAAGCGCCTCGCCGGCGACACGGTGGAGGTCGAGATCGACGTGATCGGCGACGGGCACGACATGCTGGCGGCGGCGCTGCAATGGCGGGGACCGGGCGACGTCGCGTGGCACGAGACGCCCATGCGGTTGCTCGGCAACGACCGCTGGCAGGCGAGCTTCCCGCTGGAACGGCGCGGGCCGCACCAGTACCGGGTGCAAGCCTGGCGGGACGTGTGGGCGACCTACCGCCACGAGTTGGGGGCTAAGCACAAGGCCGGGGTGCCGACCGCGCTGGAGATCGTGGAGGGCGTGGCCTTCGTGCGGGACGCAGCACCGCGCGGGGGCGCCGGGCTGCAGGCGGTGCTGGGGGCGCTGGAAGCGGCGGACGAGGACGAACAGCGCACGGCGCTGCTGTCGGAGGAGCTGGCGACGCTGATGGCGGCGGCGGACGTCCGGCCGTTCGGCGTGCACAGCGCGGAGATCCCGGTGGACGCGGAACGCACCGGCGCCGGGTTCGCCAGCTGGTACGAGGTGTTTCCCCGGTCGATGGCCGACGATGCCGGCCGGCACGGCACCTTCGCCGACGTGGAGCGGCACCTGCCGCGCATCCGGGCGATGGGTTTCGACGTGCTGTACTTCCCGCCGATCCATCCCATCGGCCGGCTCAACCGCAAGGGGCCGAACAACACCCTCACCCCGGGACCGGAGGACGTCGGCAGCCCGTATGCGGTCGGCACCACGGAGGGCGGCCACGACGCGATCCACCCGCAGCTCGGCACGCTGTCGGAGTTCCTGCACCTGCGCCGGGCGGCGGAGGCGCACGGGCTGGAGCTGGCGCTCGACTTCGCGATCCAGTGCGCGCCCGACCACCCCTGGCTGCGCGAGCACAAGGACTGGTTCGACTGGCGGCCCGACGGGAGCATCCGCTACGCGGAGAACCCGCCGAAGAAGTACCAGGACATCGTCAACGTCGACTTCTACGCGCCCCGGAGCGAGGACGGAGAGGGGAGCGTGCCGGGGCTGTGGATGGCGCTGGCGAACGTGGTGCTGTTCTGGTGCGAGCAGGGAATAAGGTTGTTCCGGGTCGACAACCCGCACACCAAGCCGTTCCCGTTCTGGCAGTGGATGATCGCCGAGGTGCGCGCGCGCTATCCGGACGCGGCGTTCCTGGCGGAAGCGTTCACCCGGCCGAAGGTGATGAACCGTCTGGGCAAGGTGGGGTTCAGCCAAAGCTACACCTACTTCACCTGGCGCAACACCAAGGCGGAGCTGACGGAGTACCTGACGCAGCTGACCACGGAAGCACCGCGCGACTTCTTCCGGCCGCACTTCTTCGTCAACACGCCCGACATCAACCCGTTCTTCCTGCAGGACACCACGCGCGGCGCGTTCCTGATCCGCGCCGCCCTGGCGGCCACGCTGTCGGGACTGTGGGGCGTGTACAACGGCTTCGAGCTGTGCGAGGGCACCCCGCTGGCGCCGGGCAAGGAGGAATACCTGGACAGCGAGAAGTTCCAGATCCGTCACTGGGACTGGGACAGGCCTGGCAACATCGTGGCCGAGATCACCCGGCTCAACGCGATCCGCGCCGAGAACCCGGCGCTGCGCACGCATCACGGCATCAGCTTCCTGCAGACGCCGAACGAGGCGGTGCTGGTGTTCGAGAAGGCGACGCGCGACCGCAGCAACACGGTCCTGGTGGCGATCAGCCTCGACCCGAACCACGTCCAGACCGCCACGATCGACGTGCCGCTGTGGAAGTGGGGCCTGCCGGACCAGGGCACGCTCGCGATCGACGACCTGGTCGGCGGCAACGGCTTCGCCCTGTCCGGCCGCAACCATTCCATCACCCTGACGCCCGATCGGCCATACCTGATCTGGCGCGCCGCACCCGCTTCCTGAGGCACCGTCACCATGATCCCCCTCGACCAGCCATCCGCTTCCCGGGACCAGCCTCCTGCCATGTCCAGCCAGGCCACGTTGCCGCCGATCGAGGACGCGCTCTGGTACAAGGACGCGGTGATCTACCAGATCCACATCAAGTCGTTCTTCGACTCCAACAACGACGGCGTCGGCGACTTCGAAGGGCTGCTGCAGAAGCTCGACTACATCGTCGATCTCGGCGTCACCGCGGTGTGGATGCTGCCGTTCTATCCGAGCCCCAGGCGCGACGACGGGTACGACATTTCCGACTACCGCGGGGTGCATTCGGACTACGGCACGCTGAACGACCTGCGCCGGTTCGTGGTGGCGGCGCACGAGCGGGGATTGCGTGTGATCACCGAGCTGGTGATCAATCACACCTCCGACCAGCACTCCTGGTTCCAGCGTGCGCGCAAGGCGCCGGCCGGGTCGCCGGAACGGGACTTCTACGTCTGGTCCGACACCGACGCGAAATATGCCGGCACGCGCATCATCTTCCTCGACACCGAGAAGTCGAACTGGACCTGGGACGAGGAGGCGAAGGCGTACTACTGGCACCGCTTCTACAGCCACCAGCCGGACCTCAACTTCGACAACCCGCTGGTGCTGGAGGAGGTGCTGTCGGTGATGCGGTTCTGGCTCGACCTCGGCATCGACGGGCTGCGGCTCGACGCGGTGCCGTACCTGATCGAGCGCGACGGGACCAGCAACGAGAACCTGCCCGAGACGCACGACATCATCCGGCGCATCCGCGCCGAGATCGACAGCTATGCGCCGGGACGCATGCTGCTGGCGGAAGCCAACATGTGGCCCGAGGACGCGCAGGTGTATTTCGGCCAGGGCGACGAGTGCCACATGTCGTTCCACTTCCCGCTGATGCCGCGCATGTACATGGCGATCGCGCGCGAGGATCGGTTCCCGATCACCGACATCATGCGGCAAACGCCGGCGATCCCGGAGAACTGCCAGTGGGCGGTGTTCCTGCGCAACCACGACGAGCTGACGCTGGAGATGGTGACCTCGTCGGAGCGCGACTACCTGTGGGAGACGTACGCATCCGACAAGCGGGCGCGCATCAACCTGGGCATCCGCCGCCGGCTGTCGCCGCTGATGCAGCACGACCGCAGGCGGATCGAGCTGATGAACGGGCTGCTGCTGTCGATGCCGGGCACGCCGGTGATCTACTACGGCGACGAGCTCGGCATGGGCGACAACATCTATCTCGGCGACCGCGACGGGGTGCGCACGCCGATGCAGTGGTCGATCGACCGCAACGGCGGCTTCTCGCGCGCCGATCCGGCCGGGCTGGTGATGCCGCCGATCATGGACCCGATCTACGGCTACCAGGCGGTGAACGTCGAGGCGCAATCGGCGGACCAGCATTCGCTGCTGAACTGGATGCGCAGGATGCTGGAGGTGCGCAAGGGCCACCGCGCCTTCGGCCGCGGCACCCAGCGCTTCCTGTTTCCCGGCAACCGCAAGGTGCTGGCCTACCTGCGCTCGCACGCCGACGAGGACGGGCACGACGAGACGCTGCTCTGCGTCTACAACCTGTCGCGCTCGGCGCAGGCGGTGGAGCTCGACCTGCACGAGTTCATCCGGCGCGTGCCGGTGGACGTGATCGGCGGCTCGGTGTTCCCGCCGATCGGGCAGCTCACCTATCTGCTGACCCTGCCGCCTTACGGGTTCTACTGGTTCCTGCTGGCGAGCGAGCAGGTGCTGCCGAGCTGGCACACGCCGACGCCGGAGCCGCTGCCGGACCTGTCGACCATCGTGGTGCGCAACATGATGACTGAGATCTGCACGGGTGCCTCGCGCAACCTGCTGGAAAAGGAGGTGCTGCCGGCGTACCTGCCGAAGCGCCGCTGGTTCTCGTCCAAGAGCGAGACGCTGGGCGACATCGCGTTCGCCTATTCGGTGCCGCTGCGCGACGACCGCGACAACACCTCGCTGCTGACCGAGATCACCGTGCAGGTGGGCAACCGCGTCGAGCGCTACTGCCTGCCGCTGGGCGCGGTCGCGGAGGAGAACGCGATCCCGGTGGCGCAGCAGCTGGCGATGACGCGGATCCGGCGCGGCCCGCTGGTGGGCTACGTCACCGACGGCTTCACCACCGACAACTTCATGACCAGCACGCTGGAGCGGATCGGCCAGAACGCGGACATCGTCCTCGACGGCGGCGGGCGGATCGAGTTCCGCCACACCGACCGGTTCGACCAGCTCGAGCGTCCGGCGGAGATGCAGGTGCGCCGCCTGTCGGCGGAGCAGTCCAACAGCTCGGCGATCATCGACGACCAGATCGTTCTGAAGGTGGTGCGCAAGGTGTTGTCTGGCGTGCACCCGGAAGCGGAGATCTCGCGCTACCTGACGCGCCGCGGCTACGCCAACACGCCGCCGATGCACGGCGAGGTGACGCGCTACGACGCGGACGGCACGCCGAACACGCTGATCCTGGTGCAGGGCTTCGTGCGCAACCAGGGCGACGGCTGGGCCTGGACGCTGGACTTCCTCGCCCGTGCGGCCGAGGACAGCGTGGCGGACGCGGCGGTGGACCAGCAGGAGCAGAACGCCGACCTGTACAGCAACTATGCCGGCTTCGCGCAGGCGCTGGGGCGGCGGCTGGCGCAGCTGCACGACGTGTTCGCGTCCGCCAACGACGAGCCGGCGTTCCATCCGGAGACGGTGACCGAGGCCGACCTGCAGGGATGGGCGGACGGGGCGATCGAGCAGATCGACCGTGCGGCGGAAGCGCTCGACCGGCTGCCGGCCTCGGTTCCGGAGGAGGTGACGCTGCTGGCGAGGCAAGTCACGGGCCGGCTCGAGGCGCTGCACGGGCTGGCCAGGCGGCTGGCGGCGCAGGGCGCCGGCGCGCTGCGTACCCGGGTGCATGGCGACTTCCATCTCGGGCAGGTGCTGGTGGTGGGCGGCGACGCCTACCTGATCGACTTCGAGGGCGAGCCGGCCAAGACCATGGAGCAGCGGCGGGCGCATTCCTCGCCGCTGCGCGACGTGGCCGGGATGCTGCGCTCGTTCGACTATGCCGGCGCCACCGCCTCGTCGCGGCTGCACAGCAACAGCGAGCGGGTGACGGAACGGCGCGAGAAGCTGATCGAGCAGTTCCGTTCGCAGGCAGGCGCGGACTTCCTCGCCAGCTACCGCGAGGTGCTGGAAGCGAGCGCCACGCCTTGGGTGCCGCGGGTGGCGGAGCAGGCGCTGCTCGACCTGTTCCTGCTGGAAAAGGCGGCGTACGAGATCCGCTACGAGGCCGACAACCGGCCGGACTGGATCGGCATCCCGCTCGGCGGGCTGAACGGGATCGCAACGCGCCTTCTGGGTGCAGGAGACGCGACGCATGAGTGAGCACCTGCCGCACCCGGGCGCCGTCGATTCCTTCGTCCGCGCCAGGCACGGCGACCCGTTCTCCCTGCTCGGACCGCATCCGGTGGAGGGCGGGGTGGCGGTGCGCACCTTTCTGCCGGAGGCGTCGCGGGTCGAGGTGGTGGACGCGACCAGCGGGTTCGTGCGCGGCACCCTGGCGCGGGTGCACGGGGACGGGCTGTGGTCGGGGCTGGTGCAGGGCGAGCAGCCGTACCGGCTGCGCGTGTCGGCGCCGGATGCCGTCGGCGGCGAGGCGGTGCGGGAGGTGGCGGACCCCTATGCGTTCCCGCCCCTGCTCGGCGAGCTCGACATCTACCTGATCTCCGAAGGGCGTCATCGCGACCTGGCGCAGGTGCTGGGCGCGCACGTGGTCACGCTGGACGGGATCGAGGGCACGCGCTTCGCGGTGTGGGCGCCGAACGCGCAGCGGGTGTCGGTGGTGGGCTCGTTCAACGGCTGGGACGGCCGGCGGAACCCGATGCGGGTGCGACAGCCGTCTGGGGTGTGGGAGCTGTTCGTGCCGGGTGCGGCTGCGGGCGACGCCTACAAGTACGAGCTGGTCGGGCCGGACGGCAACCTGCTGCCGTGGCGCGCCGATCCGGTGGCCTGGCAGGCGGAGCGGCCGCCTGCGACGGCTTCGGTGGTGCCGGATCCGACACCGTACGTGTGGACCGATGCGGCGTGGATGGCGCGTCGCGAGGCGGCCCAGGCGCCGGACGCGCCGCTGTCGTTCTACGAGCTGCACGCCATGTCCTGGCTGCCGCACGAGGAGGGGGCGACGCCGGACTGGGAGCGGCTGGGCAACCGGCTGATCCCCTACGTCAAGGAGCTGGGCTTCACCCACATCGAGCTGATGCCGATCATGGAGCACCCGTTCGGCGGCTCGTGGGGGTACCAGGTGCTGGGGCAGTTCGCGCCGACCTCGCGCATGGGGCCGCCTGCGGAGTTCGCGCGGTTCGTCGATCGCTGCCATGCGGCAGGGCTGGGCGTGGTGCTGGACTGGGTGCCGGCGCACTTCCCGACCGACGCGCATGGCTTGGCCCATTTCGACGGCACCGCGCTGTACGAGCACGGCAACCCGTTCGAGGGCTACCACCAGGACTGGAACACCTTCATCTATAACCTCGGCCGCAACGAGGTGCGCGGCTTCATGATCGCCAGCGGGCTGTTCTGGCTGCGGCACTTCCACGTCGACGGGCTGCGCGTCGATGCGGTCGCCTCCATGCTGTATCGCGACTACAGCCGCAGGGAAGGCGAGTGGGTGCCGAACCGGTACGGGGGACGGGAGAACCTGGAGTCGATCGCCTTCCTGCAGGACCTGAGCCGCGCGGTGAAGGAGGTGGCGCCGGGGGCGATGCTGGTGGCGGAGGAATCCACCTCGTTCCCGCACGTCACGCGGCCGGCCGACGAGGGCGGGCTCGGGTTCGACTACAAGTGGAACATGGGGTGGATGCACGACACCCTACACTACATCGAGGGCGAGCCGGTGCACCGGAAGTGGCACCACGGCGAGATCTCGTTCGGGCTGGTCTACGCCTTTTCCGAGCGCTTCGTGCTGCCGATCAGCCACGACGAGGTGGTGTACGGAAAGGGCTCGATGATCGGCAAGATGCCGGGCGCGGACGACTGGCAGCGGTTCGCCAACCTGCGCGCGTATTACGGCTTCATGTGGACCCATCCCGGCAAGAAGCTGCTGTTCATGGGCAGCGAGATCGCGCAGTGGCGCGAATGGAACCACGATACCGGGCTGGACTGGGACCTGCTCGACACACCCGCCAACCGTGGCGTGCAGCTGCTGCTGCGCGACCTGAACGCGGTGTACCGGAGCGAGCCGGCGCTGCATGCCAGGGATACCGAGCATGACGGCTTCCGCTGGGTGGTGCTGCACGACGCCGACCAGAGCGTGTTCGCGTGGCTGCGGTTCGGCCACTGGGGACAGCGGCCGGCGCTGGTGGTGTGCAACTTCACGCCCGTGGTGCGGCACGGCTACGCGCTCGGCGTCAGCCAGGCCGGCGACTGGGAGGAGCTGCTGAACAGCGATGCCGGCCGGTATGGCGGCTCCAACGTGGGCAACCACGGCTCGGTGAGCGCCGCCGAGGTGCCGATGCACGACCAGCCCGCGTCGCTGACGTTGACGCTGCCGCCCTTGTCCACCCTGATCCTGGTGCCGAAGGCATGAGCGTCGACGACGCGCTGCTGGACACGCTGGCGGAGCGCGCCGGGGTGTCGACGCGGTGGGAGGACGCGTTCGGCAGGATGCATGCGGTCACGCCGGACAACCTCCGGGCGGTGCTTGCGGCACTCGGGCTCGAGGCGGGTTCGGACGGGGACGTGCGCGCGCTGATCACCACCCTGGAGCGGGAACAGGCGGAGCTGCCGCCACGGGTGACCGGGGATGCGGGCGGGGAGCTGCTGCTGCCGGTCCGTCCAGGTCCCTGGCGGATGGAGGACGAGCACGGCACGGTGTCGACGGGAACAGCCACGGCGCGGACCGGGCAGGCCTGCGTGGTCCTGCCCGGCGAGGCCGGCTACTACCGGCTCGAGATCGACGGGCGCGAGACGAGCGTGGCGGTGGCGCCGCCGCGCTGCTTCGGCATCGCGGACGCGTTCGCGGCGCCCGGGCTGGAACGCGGACACGCGCCGCGCGGGTGGGGCCTGGCGCAGCAGATCTACGCGCTGCGCCGGCCGGGCGATGGCGGGGTCGGGGACTTTGCGGCCCTGGCGGAGTTCGTGCGGGAGGCGGCCGGCCACGGTGCGTCCGCGGTGTCGATCAGCCCGGTGCACGCGCAGTTCTCCGCCGACCCGGACCGGTTCAGCCCGTATGCGCCGTCCAGCCGGATCATGCTCAACGTGCTGCACGTCGCCGCCGAGGAGCCGGGCGAGGACGCGGCGCGGCTGGAAACGCTCGACTTGGTGGACTGGCCGGCGGTGGCGCGCGACCGGCTGCGGCGCCTGCGTCGCAGCTTCGGGTCGGGCCCGTCGGATGACGGGTTCGCGGACTGGCGCCGCAGGCAGGGCGACAAGCTGGAGTCGCACGCGCTGTTCGAGGCGCTGCACGCGCATCTGTGGCGCGAGAACGGGGGTGCTTGGCACTGGAAGGACTGGCCGGAACAGTTCCGCGACCCGCACGCGTCGGGCTCCGCCGCGTTCGCCGCCGCCCATGCGGACGAGATCACGTTCCACGCCTGGCTGCAGTACCGCGCCGACCGGGAGCTGGGCGCGGCGCAACAGGCGGCGGTCGATGCCGGGATGGCGATCGGGCTGGTGTCGGACCTGGCGGTCGGGACCGACTCCGGCGGCAGCCATTGCTGGAGCCGCCGGGAGGAGACGCTGGTCGGGCTGACGGTGGGGGCGCCGCCGGACCTGCTGCAAAAGGCGGGGCAGAACTGGGGCATCACCGCGTTCTCCGGGCGCGGCCTGCGGGCGAACGGGTTCCGGGCCTTCGTCGAGATGCTGGAAGGGTCGATGCGTCATGCGGGCGGGGTGCGGATCGACCACGCCATGGGCCTGACCCGGCTGTGGGTGGTCCCGGAAGGCCGGAGTGCGGCCGACGGCGCCTACCTGCAGCTCCCGGAGCGCGACCTGATCCGGCTGACCCGGCTGGAGTCGGTGCGCAACCGCGCCATCGTGCTGGGCGAGGACCTGGGCACCGTGCCGGCCGGGTTCCAGGACCGGCTGCAGGAAGCGGGCATCGACGGCATGCGGGTGCTGTGGTTCGAGCGCGACGACACCGGGTTCAGCCCGCCATCGGGCTGGACCAGGCAGGCCAGCGCCATGACCAGCACCCACGACCTGCCGACCGTGGCGGGCTGGTGGAAGGGGCACGACATCGCCACCCGGCGTGCCCTGGGCGGGTCGGACGCGGACGAGCAGCGCGAGCTCGGCGAGCGGGCGGTGGCGCGGGGCGAGCTGTGGGCGGCGATGCAGGCGAGCGGCGCCGCCTCGGGGCCGATGCCGGCGGTGTGGGACGCGGCACCGGTGGTGGACGGCGCGGTGGCGCAGGTCGGCGGCTCGGCCTGCGAGCTGGCCATGGTGCCGACGGAGGACGTGCTCGGGCTGGAGGAACAGCCGAACGTTCCCGGCACCGTCACCGAGCACCCGAACTGGCGCCGGCGCCTGCACGATCCGGTCGGCTCCGTGCTGTCCAGCGAGCGGGCCACGCTCAGGCTGCGCCGGCTGGAACAGCAGCGGCGCGGCTGAGCGCCGGGCTGGAGCTTTTGTCCTATCGGGTGCAACTTGGTTCCGGTGACGGCACTTAGTGTTGCGTTAAGATGCCGTCACGGCGGTCGTCCCTGATACCCGGATGGCTGGGCGGTTTCCGCCCTGCTCCGGCGACCGATGGCCCGATCAAGGGGAAATGCCATGAGCAGACTGGTCGTCGTGTCCAACCGGGTGTCGATCCCGACGGGCGACGCAAAGGCGGGCGGTCTGGCGGTGGCGCTCAACGACCTGATGGAGCGGCAGGGCGGGTTGTGGTTCGGCTGGAGCGGCCGGATGTCCGAGGGCAAGGGAGCGCAGGTTCCGGAGGTGGTGCAGCACGGCTCGGTCGAATACGCCACCGTCGACCTGACGCCTTCGGAACACGAGCTGTACTACAACAACTTTTCCAACGGCACGCTGTGGCCGCTGATGCACTCGCTGCCCGAGCAGATGAACTTCGACCGGCGCAGCCTGCAGGGCTACCGGGCGGTGAACACCCGGCTGACCGACGTGCTGCTGCCGCTGCTCAAGGCCACCGACACCATCTGGATCCACGACTACCACCTGCTGGCGATGGCCGCGGTGATGCGGGCGCGCAACGTGTCGTGCCCGATCGGCTTCTTCCTGCACACGCCGTTCCCGAGCCCGGACATGATCTCCAGCGTGCCGGACGCGGCGCTGTTCATACGCGACCTGCTGTCGGCGGACCTGCTGGGGTTCCAGACCGCGAACGACGCGGAGAACTTTTCCGCCTCGGCGCAGCGAATCGCGGGGGCCGCGCGCCTGGCGGGCGGCGGGCTGCAGCTCGGCAACCGGCAGATCCGGGTCGGCGCGTTCCCGGTGGAGATCGACCCGGGTGAGTTCGCCGAGATGGCGGCCGAGGCGCACGGCTCGGCCGAGACCGAGCGGCTGCGCCGCAGCCTGGACGGGCAGAGCCTGATCTTGGGCGTGGACCGCATGGACCCGACCAAGGGGCTGCGGCACCGGCTGGCCGGCTACCGCCGGCTGATCGAGAGCCGGCACGAGTGGACCCGGCAGACCACGTTCCTGCAGATCGCGGCCGCCAGCCGCCAGGACGTGGACGCCTACCAGACCCTGCGCGACGACCTGGAGGGTGCGGCCGGGGCGATCAACGCCCGGCTGGGCCAGTCGGACTGGATGCCGCTTCGGCTGATCAGCCGCGGCGTGGCGCGCGACGCGATCGCCGGCTTCATGCGCGAGGCCCGGATCGGGCTGGTGACGCCGCTGCGCGACGGCATGAACCTGGTGGCCAAGGAGTACGTCGCGGCGCAGGACCCGGACGATCCCGGCGTGCTGGTGCTGTCGAAGTTCGCCGGCGCCGCCCGGCAGCTGGGTGCCGCCATCCTGGTCAACCCGGTCGATCCGGACGAGATCGCCGACGCCCTCGACCTGGCGCTGCGGATGAGCCGGCCGGAGCGGCAGGACCGCTGGAAGGCGTGCTGGGAGGCGATCAAGGACGCCTCGGCGCTGGGCTGGGCCGGACTGGCGGCGGGGCTTGCGGGCCTGGGCG
>CAXTOD010000068.1:0-11773 GCA_964245705.1 uncultured Acetobacteraceae bacterium | reverse complement strand
ACCTGGGCCGAGGCGGCGAAGCCGGGCCGGCCCGCGCCGCCGCGGCCCTCCGACGACATCGACCGGCGCGCCGCGCGCGCCATGGCCCGCTACGCGCCGGCCTTTCTCGTGGTCGACCGGCGGGCCGACATACTCCGCTTTTCCGGCCAAACCGCGCGCTACCTGGAGCCGTCGACCGGGATCGCCAGCCTCAACCTGTTCAGCCTGCTGCATGCCGGCCTGCGCCGGGTTGCGCGTGGCGCCCTGGAGCAGGCCGCCATCACCGGCAGGCGGGTGCTGCACGAGGCCCTCCGCATCGACGCCGGGCCGCATGGCGAGCTGGTCACGCTGATCGTCGAGCCGCTGCCGCCGGCGGGTGACGACGAGCTGTTCCTGGTCGCGTTCCAGGAAGCTGGGCCGGCGCCGGCCTGGGATGCCGCCCCGGACCTGGCGGAAGCGGCCGGACCGCTCCCCGCCAGGGACGACGTGGCGGCCGAGACGCTGGAGCGGGAGCTGCGCGGCGCGCGCGAGCAGATTCGCGACGCCAACGACGCCCTGGAAACCGTCACCTCGGAGCTGCAATCGATCAACGAGGAGTACCTGTCGGTCAACGAGGAGCTGCAATCGGCCATTGAGGAGCTGGAAACCTCCAAGGAGGAGCTGCAGTCCCTCAACGAGGAGCTGCAGACCATCAACGCCGAGCTGACCCAGCGCAACGAAAGCCTGGTGCGGTCCAGCAGCGACCTCGCGAACCTGTTCGACAGCACCTCCATCGCCACCCTGTTCCTCGACAACCACCTGCGCATCCGCCGCTTCACCCCGCAGGTGCTGGGCATCTTCAAGGTGCGCGAAGGCGACGAGGGCCGGCCGATCACCGACATCGTGACCCGGCTGACCCGCGACGGGCTTGGCGACGACGTGCGGGAGGTGCTGCGCAGCCTGGTGCCGATCGAGCGCGAGGTGGCGCTGGCGGGCGCCGACGTCAGCTACCTGATGCAGATCCGGCCTTATCGCGGCCCGAACGACGCGATCGATGGCGTGGTGGTCACCTTTGTCGACATCACCGAGCGCAGGAAGGGAGAGGCGACGCGCGCGCTGCTCGCCGCCATCGTGGAGTCCTCGCAGGACGCGATCATCGGCCACGACCTCGACGGGGTCGTCACCAGCTGGAACGTGGGCGCCGAGGCGCTCTACGGCTTCACCGCCGCCGAGGCGATCGGCCGGATGCTGTCCGACCTGCTGCAGGCCCCGCTGCTCGGCGACTGGCAGGACATGCTGGAGCGGCTCGGAAAGGGCGAGCGGATCGAGAGCTTCGAGCGGTCCGGCGCCGGCAGGGACAGCCGTCCCATCGACGTGGCGATCACCATGTCGCCGGTGCGCCAGGCGGACGGGCGCATCGTCGGCGCCTCGCTGGTCGCGCGCGACGTCGGCGAGCGCAAGGCGGCGGAGCAGCGGACGGCGCTGCTGCTGGGCGAGCTCGACCACCGGGTGAAGAACATCCTGGCGATCGTGACCGCCGTCATCTCGCAGACGCTGCGGTTCAGCGAGACCCCGGAAGCGTTCGCGCGCGAGGTGGAGGGCCGCGTGGTCGCCATCGCCAAGGCGCACAGCCTGCTGACGCGGTCCGGCCATGGCGGGATCCTGCTGTCCACCCTGGTCGCGACCGAGCTGGCGCCGTTCGACCACGGCGCCGACCACGTGTCGGTGTCCGGGCCGGAGGTCGAGCTGACGCCCCGGGCCGGGCTGGCGCTGGCGCTGGCGGTGCACGAGCTGGCCAGCAACGCCGCCAAGTACGGCGCGCTGTCGACCGCCGCCGGCCGCCTCGCGGTGGCCTGGACGATAGCGCCGGCGGCGGACGGACCGACGCTGACCCTGGCCTGGACCGAGGCCGGCGGCCCGGAGGTACGGCCGCCGACGCGGCGCGGGTTCGGCACCACCCTGATCGAGCGCGCGATCCGGCACGATTTCGGCGCCGTCGTCACGCGCGACTTCCTGCCGTCCGGCGTCAGCTGCACCCTCGCGGTGCCGCTGACCGCCGAGGTCGGCAGGCCGGTCATGCCGGAAGGAGCGCGCTGAATGGACGGGCTTGCGAACCGGCGCATCCTGGTGGTCGAGGACGAGGTGCTGATCGCCATGCAGATCGAGGAGATCCTGCTCGACCTTGGCTGCGTGGTGGTCGGCGCGGTTGGCCGGCTCGACGCGGCCATGCGTCTTGCCGACGACCAGACGCTCGACGCGGCCATCCTGGACGTGAACATCCATGGCGGCCTGGTCTACCCGGTCGCCGATCGCCTGTCCGCGCGCGGCATCCCGTTCATGTTCGCCAGCGGCTACAGCAACTGGGCCCTGCCCGAGGCGCTCCGCGACCTGCCGCGGCTGATGAAGCCGTTCCGCCGCCTGGAGCTGGAGAACGGCGTGCGCTCGCTGTGCAGGCTCCACTGAGGCGTTTCGCCCCTTGGCGCCCGTCAGGCCGGACGGACCGCCTTAGCCGGAAGAACGCAGCAAGGCCTTGACCGCCTGCGCGAACAGCGCGGCGCGCTGCCGCCTCCGGTCCGCCCCTTCGAGACCGGCCTCGATGCACAGGCTGGTGTAGCCGTGCACGATCGACCAGGCTGCCAGGGTGGCATCGCGCACGTCGCGTCCCGGAGCCAGGGCAGCGACAATCTCCGACAGCGCGTCCAGCGCGGCCAGGGCGGCCCGCTGCGCCTCGTCATGCCTGGACAGGTCGACCAGCTCCCGGCTGAACATCAGCCGGAACAGGGCCGGCCGTTCCTGCCCGAACCCGATATAGGCTTCCGCCGCCCGGACAAGGCGCTCCGGAGGCGCGACGCCGGGGGCCGCCTCGGTGCGGATGCGGCTGCCGAGCCGCGCGTATCCGTCCCGCACCAGCTCGGCGAGCATCGCTTCCTTGTCGGCGAAATGGTTGTACGGCGCCTGGCGCGACAGCCCGGCCTGCTCCGCGGCCTGGCGCAGCGACAGCCGTGCCGCACCCTCGCGTTCCAGCAGCTCGCCGGCCGCTTCCAGGATCGCCGCGCGTGCGTTGCCGTGGTGATAGGCCATGCGCGATCCTTCTGCCGACAAATGTTGACATCGTCAACACAAGCCTTATGTCTGACGCAGACAACATTTACCCGACGAGGCCGCCATGTACCACTCGATCGTCAAGCGCATCGCCCGGAAGAACTTCCTCCGGGTCAACCGCAAGGAGTTCGACCCCCTGCTGGGCGACTGCGTGCCCGCACGTCCACCACCGCTTCGGCGGCAGCCACGCGCTGGGCGGCGAGCGCCACGGCCGTGAGGCGCTCCGGCAATGGTTCGGCCGCCTCGGCCGCCAGCTTACCCTCACGGTGGAGGACGTGTGGGTGAAGGGCCTGCCGCACGACACCACGGTCATCGTCCGCTGGTCGGCCACCGACGTGCTGCCGGATGGCGCGCCCTACCGGAACCGCGGCGTGCACGTCGTCAGGATGCGCTGGGGCAGGGTGGTCGACATCGACGCCCACGAGGACTCCCAGGCCGTCGCCGAGAACCTCGCGAAGCAGGCGGCCCTGGGCATCGCGGAAGCGACCGCGCCGCAGATCACCAGCTGACCGCCATCCCGGACACCGCAACCGACCGGCGCCACGTCCCGGCCACCGATCGATCGGGCAGCTGGCGCGTTGGGTCCCGCATGGCACGCGTTCTCGTCACCGGCTCTTCGGACGGCCTCGGCCGCATGGCCGCCGCACTCCTGGTCGAGCGCGGACACGCGGTGGTGCTGCACGCCCGTCACGAGGCACGCGCACGGGACGCCCGTGCCGCCGTGCCGGGAGCGGAAGAAGTGCTGACCGGCGACCTGTCCAGCCTGGCGCAGACCCGGGCCCTGGCGGAACGGGCCAACGCGCTCGGCACCTTCGACGCGGTGATCCACAACGCCGCGATCGGCTACCGCGAGAAGCGCCGCTGCCTCACCGCAGATGGGCTGTCGCACGTGTTCGCGGTCAACACCCTGGCGCCCTACGTGCTGACCGCCCTGATGCACCGGCCGCACCGCCTGGTCTATGTCAGCTCCGAGCTGCACCGCCGCGGCGACCCGTCGCTCGCCGACCTGAACTGGGACGCCCGGCCCTGGCGCGGCAACCAGGCCTATTCCGACACCAAGCTGCACGACGTGCTTCTCGCCTTCGCCGTCGCGCGCCGCTGGCCGGGCGTGCTATCGAACGCCATGGAACCGGGCTGGGTGCCGACCAGGATGAGCCCGGGCGCCACCGGCGACCTCGACGCCGCCCACCGCACCCAGGTCTGGCTGGCGACAAACGACGACCCGGCCGCGACCGGCACCGGCGGCTACTTCTACCACCTGCGCCCGAAGCCCCCGAGCGGCGCCACCCGCGACCTCGACCGCCAGGACCGGCTGCTGGCGGAATGCGAACGCTTGTCCGGGGTGACGCTGCCGGACGCCTGATCGGACGGCTAGACCGCAACTGGTTCACGTTCGTTCACCGGTCACAGTCCAGCTCTTTGTTTTGACGAGCATCTTCACCGATCAGGTGACCACACCTGATCCGGTGATGCTCTAGCCTCCGAACCATTGCCGGAGGAACGGCAGCAGCCGTTCCAGCACCGCTTCCGGCCCCTGCCGCTGCGGAAAGTGCCCCAGCCCGTCCAGCACCACCCGCTTGTAGCTGCCGGAGAACAGCCTGTCCTTGCCTTCGGAACCTTGCGGCAGCGCGACCGGGTCCGCCCCGCCCTGCAGCATCAGGGTCGGCACCGCGATCACCGGGTCGGCAGCGACACGCCGCGTCAGCGTGGCATAGGCCGGGTCCCTCGGCGCCTGCGACCAGCGCACCCGGTACGAGTGCACGGTGACGTCGGCCCAGTCCGGGTTGTCGAACCCGGCCGCCGCCGCCGCGAAGTCGTCCTCCGGCACCGTCCAGCCGGGCGACCAGAGCTCCCAGATGTAGCGGGTGAAGCTGCGCCGGTCGTCGCGCACCAGCGCCGCCCCACGATCCAGCGCCATCAGCCACTGGTACCACAGCGCTTGGTTCTGCGGCATCGACACTGTCTGGTCCGGATCGTTCCTGTCCCAGGCTGCCGCCAGCACCGCCGCCGCCGCGACCCGATGCGGCGCCGCGCAGGCCAGGGTGTAGGCGATCCGCCCGCCCCAGTCGTGCCCGACGACGCCGAACCGGTCGAGCCCGAGCGCGTCCGCCAGGTCGAGCGCGTCCTGCGCCATCGCCACGATCTCGCCCGACCGCATCGTCGTCCCGCCCCGGAACCGCGTCGGCCCCTGCCCGCGCAGGAACGGCGCGATCGTGCGGTGTCCCGCCGCGTGCAGCGCCGGCAGCAGCGCGTCCCAGGTGCGGGCACCGTCCGGCCAGCCGTGCAGCAGCATCAGCGGCCGCCCGTCCTCCGGCCCCGACACGAGGCAGCCGACCGACAGGAGCGGCGTCTCGACGGTGAGCAGCGTCACGGCGTCCTTCCTGCGGGACGCGCTAGCCGTCCACCAGCGCCAGGGCCTGCTTCAGGTCGGCCACGAAGGCGGCGTATTCCCGTTGCTTCGTGTCCTCGTCCGGGATCCGCAGCAGGTAGGACGGATGCACTGTGACGAAGCCTTGCGCGTTGCTGCCGTACGCGTCCGGCAGCGCGATCGGCTGCGACCGCTCGCGCCCGATGGTGACCGCTCGGCCGAGCACGGCGCGCGCCGCGGTGGCGCCCAGCATCACCACCAGCGCCGGCTTCACCGCGCGCCGCTCCTCGTCCAGCCACACGTTGCAGGCGCGTATCTCGACCAGGTCCGGCTTGGCGTGGATGCGCCGCTTGCCGCGCGGCTCGAACTTGAAGTGCTTGACCGCATTGGTGACGTAGACCGTGCCGCGGTCGATCCCGGCCTCCTTGATCGCCCGGTCGAGCAACTGGCCGGCGGGTCCCACGAACGGACGCCCCGCCAGGTCCTCCTGGTCGCCCGGCTGCTCGCCCACCATCATCATCCGCGCGTCCGCCGGACCCTCGCCGAACACCACCTGCGTCGCCGGCTCCCACAGGTGGCAGCGGCGGCAGGCGGCGGCCGCCTCGGCCAGCTCCGCCACCGTGCCGGGACGCACCGGCTCGGCATCGACGATGCCGAGCGCGGGTCCCGCATCCGGCGCCGCGCGCCGCCTCGGCTTGGGATCGATTGTGTCCACCGGCACCGCCTCCAACATGGTCTCCGTCCGACGCGCTGCCGTCCGGATCAGTTCCGGGATCGCCGCCGCCTCGGGAAGGTTGCGCCAGTATTTCTTGGGCATCTCTGAGGTCATCGCCGACACCTTGAGCCGGGACGGGTTGAAGATGGCGCTGAAGTAGGCCCGCCAGTAGCGCTCCAGCGCGTCGTCGTCCGGCACCTCCGACGGGTCGGCACCCGGGCCGAACCGCGTTTCCGTCCCGTTCCAGTGCAGGCTGCGATACGGGGTCAGGATCGAGAACAGCATGGTCGCGAAGCGGCGCACGAAGAAGTCGGCGTTCGCTTCGACGATGAAGTGCTCCGGCTCGAACCAGGCGACGTAGCGCGTGCCGTCGCCGTCCGCTCCCGGCTGCACCTCGCGGAAGCGCAGGAAGGCGCGCATCTTGTGGGTGTCGCGGCGCACCGACTGCGCCAGCCGCACCGCGCGCTGCACCGCCGGATCGGTCACCAGCTCGGCGATCTTCTTCTCGCCGTGCTGCGCCCGCCAGACCAGGCCGTAGAGCAGGTCGAAGCGTCCCGGCTCCCGCGCCTGGATCACCGTCTGCGCCAGCTCGACCAGGCTGCGCGACACGGTGAAGCTGCCGGAAACCTGCGGGGACGGGGACTCTGGCTCCTCCGCCGGCCCTTGCGCGAACAGGTCGTCCGGGGCTCCGACCGAGAAGTGCACCTCCTCCGGGGCCACGCCCTCCAGCGCCAGCCGGCGGGCGGCGTCCCGCCAGCCTGCGAAATCAACCTCGTGGGCAAGAACGACGCTCTGCATGACCGATCAAAGCAGGGCGAGCTGCCTGGGTTGCGGCGCCAGCTTCGCCGAAAGCCGTGCGCTGTCGAGCTCACCTGCCGGCCTGTGGTCGAGTGCGGTGACGAACGGCGCGATCTTCGCCAGCGACAGGCGCAGCCGGGCCAGGTCGGCCATGCGTAATCCCCGGTGCCGCCGCACCTGGATGATCCGGTCCACCGACTTCACCCCCAGCCCCGGCACCCGCAGCAGCGCCTCGCGCGTGCCCGAGTTGACGTCGACCGGGAACATCGCCCGGTTCTCCAGCGCCCAGGCGAGCTTCGGGTCGTGCACGAGGTCGAGGTTGCCGAGGGCGTCGGTCGCCAGCTCCTCCACGCCGAAGCCGTAGAACCGCAGCAGCCAGTCCGCCTGGTACAGCCTGTGCTCGCGCAGCAGCGGCGCCGGCCGGAGCGGCAGTGCCGCCGACGCGTCCGGGATCGGGCTGAACGCGGAATAGTACACCCGGCGCAGCCCGTAGGCGCCATACAGGGTGCTGCTCATGCGCAGGATGGCGCGGTCCGGGCTCGGGTCGGCGCCGACGATCACCTGCGTGCTCTGCCCCGCCGGCGCGAAGCGCGGCGGCTTCGCGGCTCCTGGCCTGGTCTTCTCCCGCGCCGCGTCGATGCCGAGCCGCATCCGTCCCATGGAGCGGCGTATGCCGCCCATGTCTTTTTCCGGCGCGTACTGCTTCAGCGCCCCTTCCGTCGGCAGCTCGACGTTGATCGACAGCCGGTCCGCCCAGCGGCCTGCTTCCTCCAGCAGCAGCGGGTCCGCATCCGGGATGGTCTTGAGGTGGATGTAGCCGCGGAACCCGTGTTCGACCCGGAGCGTGCGGGCGACGCCGATCACCTGCTCCATGGTGTAGTCCGGCGAGCGGATGATCCCCGACGACAGGAACAGCCCCTCGATGCAGTTGCGCCGGTAGAAGCCGAGCGTGAGGCGGACCACCTCGTCCACCGTGAACCGCGCCCGCTTCACCGACGACGACTGCCGGTTGATGCAGTACGCGCACTCGTACAGGCAGAAGTTGGTCAGCAGGATCTTCAGCAGCGAGATGCAGCGCCCGTCCGGCGCATAGGCGTGGCAGATCCCCATGCCCTCGGTCGAGCCGATGCCCTTGGCGGCCCCAAGACTGTCGCGCTTCTCGGTGCCGCTGGACGCGCAGGACGCGTCGTACTTCGCGGCATCCGCCAGGATCTCGAGCTTGGCCAGCAGGTCCATCAACCGTTCCTGTTCTGTTCTAGCTCGGCCGCAGGGCGGCGGCAAGGCCGATCGTTACGGGAAGGTGGGGTGTTCCGGGCCGGAAGATAAGGCCCGGCGCCCGGAACGGCCCTTGACCGGGCGCGTCCGGCGGCGGCAGGACGAGGCGGGAGGGAGGACCCGCTCATGTCCGGAACCGGAAGCGTGGCCGAGGCGGCGGACCGGGTCGAGGCCTGGTTTGCCCAGGCCTGGCCGCTCTGGATCGCGCGCGGGATCGACCCGGACAACCGGCTGTTCGTCGAGAGCCTGGACCACGCCGGCCGTCCCGACTTGGCCGCCCCGCGCCGGGTCAGGGTGCAGGGGCGGCAGCTCCACTGCTTCTCGCGCGCGACGGCGTTCGGCCACGCCCTGCGACCCGAGCTCGACCGCACGCTGGACGCGATCGCCGCCGCCGCCTGGGACGGGGCCGACGGCGGAGGCTGGATCCACCTCCTGTCCGGGAATGGCCAGCCGCTGGACAGGAGGCGCGACAGCTACGACCAGGCCTTCCTGCTGTTCGGCCTCGCCGGCGCCGCCGCGGCCGGCGTCGATCGGGCCAGGACGCTGGCCGAAGACAGCTTCGCCTTTGTCGAGACGGTCCTGACCAACCCGCGCGACGGCAGCGTCCGCGAATGCCTGCCCGACTGCCTGCCGCGCCGCTCCAACCCGCACATGCACCTGCTGGAAGCGCTGCTCGCCTGGCACCGGCTCACCGGCGCGGACCGGTTCCTCGACCGCGCCGACCGGCTCGCCACCCTGTTCGCCGCGCACTTCTTCGACCGCGCCACCGGCACGCTGGGCGAGCACTTCACCGAGCATTGGGACCGGGCGCCGGATCCGCATGGCGGCTCGGTCGAGCCTGGGCACCACCTCGAATGGTCGTGGCTACTGCACCGCCTGGCGGAGGCCGGCGGCCAGGATCTGCGCATCGAGGCCGGCCGGCTGCACCGCTGGGCGCTGGCGCACGGGCTGGACCGGAACGGCTTCGCGATCGACGAGTGCGACCGGACGGGCAGGCCGCGCCGCGCCACCCGCCGGCTTTGGCCGCAGACCGAGCTGATCAAGAGCCACCTCGCCAACGGGGAGCCGGACGCCGCCGCGCGCGTCGCCTGCCGGGTGCTCGACACCTACCTCGCCACCGACCCGGCCGGGCTGTGGATCGACCAGTTCGACGAGCACGGCCGCGCCTGTGCGCCGACCGTGCCGGCCAGCACGCTGTATCACCTGGTGGTGGCGTTCGAGGAGCTGCTCCGGGTTGCCGGCCGCGCGCGGCCGGGCGTCTAGCCGGCCCGGTTCAGGTCCGGTTGCTGGCGCTCTGCACCAGGGCGCTGCCGCCCTGCAGCATCTGTTCCGGCAGGTGGATCTGCGTGATCCTCCAGTGCCAGCGTTCCAGGCGCATGGACACGCAGACCGGCTGCGCCGACGGGTCGTCCGACATCCGGATCGCCGCCTCGAACCGTGCCGGGCCCATGAACGCGACCCGCTCCACCCGGCCGAGGATCGACCGCAGCGCCGAAACCGCGCCTGCACTGGCCTGGCCGGCTCCCGTCCCGGCCCGGGACAGCATTGCCATCATCCGCTCGGGCGTCACCTCGTTGTCGACCACGTGCGACACGAGCGTGCTGGCGAACGACTCCCCGAACCCCGGCAGCTCGTCATCCGCGGGCGAGATCTTGGCACTGGCCAGGCTGACCGGCAGCCCGCCGCCGAAGTCGGCCTTCAGGGCAAGCCGAACCGACCGCCAGTCGAGCGCGGTTCGCAGGGCCCCGACATCCTCGTGCCGCAGCCCGTTCGCCACCGACAGCAGCGTCGCCAGCGGCGACAGCACGTAGAACAGCAGGGCGATGGCGAGGCAGGCGGCGGACACCGCCCCGGCCTGACGCCGCATGCCGATCGTGCGGAAGATCATGCTGCACGCTCCCTGTTCGACAAGCCGGTCTGCTATGCAGCATCATCCTCTACCGCCCGACCCCTGGTCAAGCGCGATCGCCGCGCGCATGTCCGGATCATGCGCGAGCTTTCTGAACACGGCGTGAAGATCCTGCGCCCGCCTTCCGCACCTCCCACGAGCCTGCAGTTCTCCGAGCAAGAGGTGCAGCGCTATTCCCGGCACATCCTGCTCGGCGAGGTGGGCGGCATCGGCCAGGCGCGGCTGCGCGACGCGCGCGTGCTGGTGGTGGGGGCAGGAGGCCTCGGCGCGCCGTTGTCGCTCTACCTCGCCGCCGCCGGCATCGGCACCATCGGTCTGGTGGACGACGACGTGGTGGAGCTGTCCAACCTCCAGCGGCAGGTGGTGCACGCGACGGCGCGGGTCGGCACCAGCAAGGTTTCCTCCGCCGCCGAAACGCTGTCCGCGCTGAACCCTCTGATAAAGGTCCGGCAGCACCCGATCCGCCTCGATGCCGACACCGTGCTGCCGCTGGTCGGCCAGTACGACCTGGTATGCGACGGCAGCGACAACTTTCCGACCCGCTACCTCCTGGCCGACGCCTGCGCGCTGGCCGCCCGCACCCTGGTTTCCGCCTCGGTGTCGCGCTTCGAGGGCCAGCTGTCCACCTTCGCGCCGCATCGCGGCGGCCCCTGCTACCGCTGCCTCCATCCCGAGCCGCCGCCTCCCGGCGCGGCGCCGTCCTGCGCCGAGGCCGGCGTGTTCGGCGCCGTCACCGGGGTGATGGGCACGCTGCAGGCGACCGAGGTGCTCAAGGAGGTGCTCGGCCTGGGCGAAGGCCTGTCCGGACGGGTCCTGGTCTGGGACGCGCTGGCCACGCGCTTCCACCTCATCCGCCTGAAGCCGGACCCGGACTGCCCGCTCTGCGGCCGCCACCCGCGCATCCACGACCTGTCGGCGCATCGTGCCCGGCCAGTTCATGACTGAGCCGCGGCTTCCCCTCGGCATCCTGCTCCTGAGCGGCTGCTACCGCCGGGCGCACACCGCGCTGCTGATGGCGGCGGGAGCCGCGGCGCTGGACCGCCCCGTGGTGCTGTTCGCGACCCAGAACGGCCTGCACGCCCTGTGCCGCGACTGGTCCGGCCTCGACAACAGCGACGTGGACGACACCCTCCGGGCGCGCGGCGTCGCCGGGTTCGCGGCGCTGCAGGACACGCTCCTGCCGCTGGGCGTGCGCCTGATGGCGTGCGAGTCCGGGCTGAAGGCGGTGGCACTCCCGCCGGACGCGCTGCTGGAACAGGTCGAGCGGGTCGGCGTGCCGACCTTTCTCGAGGCGGTCGGCGCCGGCCAGCTGCTGTCGATCTGACGCGTCGCCCCGCTGCCCAGGTCCGGGCGCACAGGTTCGGGCGCGCAGGTCCGGGCGCGCACCCCCTTGCCCTGCGACTTGGGCCTTGGCAGGGATGGGCCATGCCTGCCTGTCCTCCGCGCCGTTACATCGCCGCCGTTGCCGGCGCCGTGGCGATGCCGTGCGCCATGCTGCTTGCGGGCGTTCCCGCCCGGGCACAGGAGCCGTTGACGGGCAGGCCGCACCCCCATCCGGTGCTGCACGCCCTCCACGCCCATGCGCACGCGATCCTGCACCCGCACCGGCATGCCGCACGTCCGGCGCACCACCCCACCCTGCCCGCAC
>CAXTOD010000067.1:0-11777 GCA_964245705.1 uncultured Acetobacteraceae bacterium | reverse complement strand
GTGCTCGCGTATCCCGCACGGCACGATCCCGTCGAAGTGCTCCAGCGCCGGGTCGACGTTCAGCGACACCCCGTGCCAGCTCACCCAGCGCGTCATCCGCACTCCCAGCGCCGCGATCTTCGCCTCCCGCCCGGTCGCCGTGTCCGTCACCCACACGCCCACGCGTCCGGTCCGCCGTCCCGCCGTCACCCCCAGCCGCGCCAGCGTCGCGATCAGCCACCCTTCCAGCCCCGACACGAACGCCCGAACGTCCCGCGCCGGCACCGGCCCGTGCGCCCGGTGCAGGTCCAGCATTACGTAGCCTACACGCTGCCCCGGCCCGTGATACGTCCACTGCCCGCCGCGTCCGGCCTCGAAGGTCGGGAAGCCCTGCGGGTTGAACAGGTCCTCCACCCGCGCCGAGGTACCCGCGGTGAAGCACGGCGGATGCTCCAGCAGCCACACCTGCTCCGCATCTCCCCGCTCGCGTATTCCCGCCACCGCGTCCCCCATCCGCGTCATCGCCTCGGGATACGGCACCGGCGCCTCGCTGCGCGTCCAGACCGGTTCCCGGATGATTGCCCCGCTCGCGTCCATCGTTTATACGACCCCCGTCGCCTTCGGTTATCGCCTATGCGGTCCGGGGATGTCACGGTGCGGTCGTGGCGGAATGGTAGACGCGCAAGCTTGAGGTGCTTGTGGGGGAAACCCCGTGGAAGTTCGAGTCTTCTCGACCGCACCAATCCAACCCGGCTTTCGGGGCCGATGGCCCGCTGTTCCTGGCGTGCCGCCTTGTGGACCACGGCCGCCGCAACTCCGCCATCCTGGCTGCACGATTGCGGCACCGTCCGCCCCATGGCACCTTCCCCGGAGCAACGATGCCGACAACCGGCACGGCGTTCCAGACCGGGAGTAGTCCAGCGTGATCAAGCCGCTACGAAAGGCAGTCCTTCCCGTCGCGGGCCTGGGCACGCGCTTCCTCCCGGCCACCAAGGCGATGGCCAAGGAAATGCTCCCGGTCGTCGACCGGCCGCTGATCCAGTACTCCATCGACGAGGCGCGCGCCGCCGGCATTGAGCAGTTCTGTCTCATCACCGGCCGCGGCAAGACCGCGCTGGTCGAGTACTTCGACCGCGCCTATGAACTCGAGGCCACGCTGAAGGAACGCAACAAACCCGAGGCGATGGCGGCGCTGCGCGAGTCCAGCATGCTCCCTGGCACCATGCTGTCGGTGCGCCAGCAGGAGCCGCTCGGCCTCGGCCACGCCATCTGGTGCGCCCGCGCCTTCATCGGCGATGACCCGTTCGCCATCCTGCTCCCCGACGACATCGTCCTGTCTCGCACCCCATGCCTCAAGCAGCTCGCCGACGCCTATCACCAGACCGGCGGCAGCGTGGTTGCGGTGACCGAGGTGCCGAAAGAGCACACCAACCGCTACGGCATCCTCAAGACCGGCACCGACGACGGCCACCTGGTCGAGGTCACCGGCCTGGTCGAGAAGCCCGACCCCAATGACGCGCCCTCCAACCTGTCCATTATCGGCCGCTACGTGCTGACCCCCGACGTCATGGAGCACCTGAACAAGCTGGAGCGCGGCGCCGGCAACGAGGTGCAGCTCACCGACGCGATGGCCAAGATGATCGGCCACCACCCGTTCCATGGCCTGCGCTACGAGGGCCGCCGCTTTGACTGCGGCGACAAGGTCGGCTTCCTGGAAGCGCAGATCGCTTTCGCGCTGGAGCGGCCCGACCTCGGCCCCGCCGTGCGCGCCTTCCTCAAGACCTATGTTGGAGCGCTCTGATGGCCTTCACCCACGCGTTCCCGCCGACCAGCCTGCGCGAATACGACATACGCGGCATCGTCGGCCAGACCCTGCACCCTGCCGACGCCTTCGCGATCGGCCGCACCTTCGGCAGCATCGTGTCCCGCCACGACGGCAGGACCGTCGCCGTCGGCTATGACGGCCGCCTGTCCTCGCCCGAGCTGGAAGCCGCTCTGGTCGACGGCCTCAAGGCCTCCGGCATGGAAGTGCTCCGCGTCGGCCGCGGCCCCACGCCCATGCTGTACTACGCCGCCGCCACGCTGAAGACCGATGGCTGCATCATGGTCACCGGCAGCCACAACCCGCCGAACTACAACGGCTTCAAGATGATGCTGGGCCGCAAGCCGTTCTTCGGCCAGCAGATCCAGCAACTCGGCGCGCTGTCCGCCGCCGGCGACGTGGTGGACGAGGCGCCCGGCTCCGACCGCACGATCGACGTGTCCCAGGACTACATCGCCCGCCTGATCTCCGACTGGGACGGCGGCGACCGCATCCTCAAGGTGGTCTGGGACAACGGCAACAGCTCCGCCGGCGAGATCCTGGCCCGCCTGGTCCGCTCGCTGCCCGGCGAGCACACGGTTCTGAACGGCGAGATCGACGGCAACTTCCCCGCCCACCATCCCGACCCCACCGTGGCCAAGAACCTGGAACAGCTGATCGCTGCCGTCGCCGAGAAGGGTGCCGACATCGGTATCGCCTTCGACGGCGACGCCGACCGCATCGGCGTGGTGGACAACCATGGCCAGATCCTGTGGGGCGACCAGCTCCTGGTCGTCCTCGCCCGCGACGTGCTGAAGTCCAATCCCGGCGCCACTATCATCGCCGACGTCAAGGCGAGCCAGGTGCTGTTCGACGAGGTGCAGCGCGCCGGCGGCACGCCGCTGATGTGGAAGACCGGCCATTCGCTGATCAAGGCCAAGATGGCGGAGACCGGCTCCCCGCTGGCCGGCGAGATGTCCGGCCACGTGTTCTTCGCCGACAAGTGGTATGGCTTCGACGACGCCCTCTACGCGGCCGTCCGCGTGCTCGGCATCGTCGGCCGCATGGACGGCCCATTCTCGAACGTCAAGGACGCCCTGCCGCACGCCGTCAGCACCCCGGAGCTGCGCTTCGACTGCGACGACACCCGCAAGTTCGAGGTGATCGACGAGGTCGCCGGCCGCCTCAGGCAGTCCGACGCGGAGGTGTCCGCCATCGACGGCGTGCGCGTCCGCACCCGCGACGGCTGGTGGCTGCTCCGCGCCTCCAATACCCAGGCCGTGCTGGTCGCCCGGGCCGAGGGCCTCAGCGACGAGGGACTCGAGCGCCTCAAGGCCGACCTGGTGCACCAGCTCGAGGCCTCCGGCCTGCAGGCCCCCGACTTTTCCGGTGAGAACGCCGGCCACTGAGCCGGCGTTCGACCCCGGCACGGCCGACGCGGCGCGTCCTTCTGCGGCCGCCATGACCGGGGTCGACCTTAACGGGGTCGACCTTCTCGATCCGCCCGAGTCTGCGCTGCTGATGCGGATCGCGTCGCCCGGTTTCGAGGCGACCGCTCCCGACATCGTCCACCCCGAACGCATCCCGCCCGACATCCTGACTGCCTGTGCTGCCCAGCGGCAGCCGGTCTTCCTCCCGCGACCTGTGTCCGTCTGGCTCCTCCACGACGTTCATGTCGCTTTCGAGGGCCTGGTGTTCGACCGCCACGGCCGCCTGTACCGCTCCAGCCTCACCCAGCACGGTTCCGCCGAGATCGAGTGGGCCGCCGCCGCCGTCCACGATGCCCTGGCCGATGGCTCCGCCCCTGTGCACGACATCCCGCTAGTCCTGGGCAAGAAGCGCGGCGCGATGAACTACGGCCACTGGCTGATGGAGATGCTGCCGATGCTGCATCTCGTGCTGGCTCGCCTGTCCGATCCCGGGCTCGGCGTCCTGCTGCACGACGTGAGCGATCCCAGGCTGGGCGAGGTGATCCAGACCTGCCTGTCCCGCCTCGACATCGCCTCCGCCCGGATCCGCATCTCGGATCACCGCCCTGTGCGCGTCCGCACCCTGCTGCTGGTCGACGGCCTGACCGCCCACGGCACCTACATGTCGCCCCTGGTGCGCGACTGCCACGCCCGCCTGGCCCACGGTGTCCCCGGCATCGGCTGTTCTCGCGTCTTTATCGCCCGCGGTCCCGGCCGCGCCCGCGACTTCAACGATCCGGCCGCCGCCGAGGCCATCGCCCGCGACCTTGGCTACCATGTCCTGCACCCTGACCGCCTGTCGTTCCTGCAGCAGGTCGCCGCGGTGCGGGACGCCCGCCTTGTCACCGGAGCCATGGGCGCCGCCTTGACCACCTTGGCCTATCTTCGAGATCCCGCGGAGATCCTGACCTTTGCCGGCGCCGGCATGCCCGACACCTTCTTCTGGTTCGTCGCCACCCTGTTCGGCCATCGCTACCGCGAGGTCCGCTGCCTGCAGGCCGACGACCCCGCGCCTACAGGTGTTCCCTATGACCGTGCGCTGCTGATCGACCCTTCAGAGCTGCGCCAGCTCCTTGCCGCTTCCTGACCCGCGACCCGTTCCGGATCCTTGTCTGCTAGTACATCGTGACGGCGGTTTCCGCCGCCATGCTTCGCTGAAAGATGCCGTGTCCTCCGGCTACCGGCGACAGGCCGACGTTCAGCCCCAGGATCGTTTCCGCGGCTCCGAGGTAGATTGCTCCCTCCGGCGAGAGCAAACGAGCAGCCGCCTCCAGCGTCCGCGCCTTGGTAGTCTGGTCGAAGTAGATCAGCACGTTGCGGCAGAAGATGACGTCGAACCGCCCGAGCCCGGACAGGTCCGACAACAGGTTCCATTCCCGGAACCGCACCATGTCGCGCAGCTGCCGGTTGATCCGCCAGCCGTTATCCTCCTTGGTGAAGTACTTCACCAGCAGCCTTGCCGGCAATCCCCGCTGCACCTCGAACTGCGTGTACAGCCCCTGCTCGCCTCGCTGCAGCGGTTCCCGTGCGATGTCGGTCCCCACGATCTCGACCGCACGGCCGGCAAGTGCCGGTCCCATCTCGCTGATCAGCATCGCCAGCGAGTAGGCCTCCTGTCCGGTCGAGGCGGCGGCCGACCAGATCCGCAGCGGAATGCCTCTTGGCCGGATGGCGTGCAGCCGCGGCAGCATGACCTCGCGGAGGTGATCGAACGGCCGGCCGTCGCGGAAGAACAGCGTCTCGTTGGTGGTCATCGCCTCGACCACTTCCCGTTCCAGCGCCGGATCGAGGCGCAGGCGATCCGCGAGGATGGCGAGGCTGGACAGCGCCCGCTTCTTCAGGATCGGCTCGAGGCGCGCCTGCACCAGGTAGCTCTTGTCGGCGCCGAGCGACAGGCCGGACTTGGCTTTCAACACCGCCGCGATGCTCTCGAAACCGCTCATGGCGCGGCCGCCAGCTCGGCGATCTTGCCGGCGATCCTGTCCAGCGGCAGTACCGCCTGGCACAGGCCTTCGCGCGCGACCGCTCCCGGCATGCCCCAGACCACGCTGCTCGCCTCGTCCTGCGCCAGGACCGCACCTCCTGCGTCGACGACGGATCGCGCGCCGGCAGCGCCATCCCGACCCATCCCGGTCAGGATCACCGTCAGGACCCGTCCCTGGCAGGCGGCAACGGCACTGCGCAGCATGGGGTCGACCGACGGCCGGCACGAGTTCTCCGGCGCGGTGTCGACCACCCGGGCGACCAGCCCATCGGCCGACGCGGTGACCAATAGGTGGCGATCGCCCGGAGCGATATGCACCCGGTTCGGAAGCAGCGGCATCCCGTCCTCCGCCTCGACACAGGAGCGGTGGCCGATCCGCCCGAGGTGCTCGGCGAGGCTGCGCGTGAACAGCGGGGGCATGTGCTGGGTGACGATGATCGGCTGCGGCAGGCGCTGCGTCAGGCTGGAGAACAGGGTGAACAAGGCCTGCGGCCCACCGGTCGAGCTGCCGATCGCCACCAGCAGTGGCGACCGCCGCGCGCCGGGCCGGAGTGCTGGCCTGGTCGGTGCTGCCTGTGCTGCCGCCGGTGATGCGGATCGCGTCGGACGGCGACCGAGACCCAGGACCCTGTTACGTATGTCCTGGGCGAAGCTGTGGCGCGTTTCGGCGCTTGGCTTGTGCATGCAGTCGGCCGCACCCGCCTGGATGGCGCGCATGGCGATGGCAGCCCCTGCGGTGGTCAATGCCGACGCAACGATGATCCGGATGTGCGGGTCGACCTTCAGCAGCAGCGGCAAGGCGGTAAGCCCGTCCATCACCGGCATTTCCACGTCGAGCAGCACGATGTCAGCCGGCGTGTGCTTGAGCGTTTCCACAGCGACGGCACCATTGCCGACGCTCGCGACGACCTCGATCTCCGGATCGGCATCCAGGGTGCGCGCGATCAGCGAGCGGATGACCGCGGAATCGTCGCAGATCATGACCCGAACCGGCGATATTGTTCTGGTTGGGGATGCAGCGTCCGGGAACCGCATCACCTGCCGCCTCCCGATGGCACGGCCACCTCGTTTATCTTGCCGATCAGGATGTCTGCGTCGAACGGCTTCATAATGAACTCCTGCGCGCCGGCGTCGATTGCTGCCGTGATCCGGTCGGGCTCGTTCTCGGTCGTGCAAAGGATTACCCGGGGGAGGTCGATGCCGAACTCCGCGCGGATCGCCTTGAGGCAGTCGATCCCGTTCATGCGCGGCATGTTCCAGTCGAGCAGCAGATAGTCGGGATGGCAGCTCCGGCACATGTCGAGCCCTTCAAGGCCGTCAGCGGCCTCCATTACCCGCAGACCTGCCTCCTCGAGCATGCGCCGCGCGATCTGGCGGACGACGCGGCTGTCGTCGACGACCAGGCAGAGCCGACCTGGACATGACGCGCTCATGTGGGGAGGGCCAGCAGGCGGTCGATGTCCAGCACCACCATCAGGCGCTCGGGCAGGCGGAACACGCCGGTGCTGAACTGGCGCCAAGTGGAGGACAGGTTCGACGGCGTCTCCTCGATCAGGTCCATGCGCAGGCTTAGGACTTCCTGGACCTGGTCGATCAGGAGCGCATACAGCGCACCGTCGCTCTCGGCGACCAGCGCCACGCGATCGGCGGCGTCGGGCGCCGGCTCGAGACCCAGACGGCAGCGCGTGTCGACAGCCGTGACGATGCGGCCGCGCAGGTTGATGTTTCCCGCGATCTCGGACGGTGCCAAGGGCACCCGGACGATCTTGCTGTTCGTGATCACTTCGCGAACCGCAAGCACCGGAACGCCGCACAGCTGGCCGGCCAAGGTGAGGGTGACGAAACCCTGTTCCTGGACATCATCGAGCGGATGCTGGACGTCATCAGGACGGATCTTGTTCGTGTTGGAGAACATGGACCTGTTTCCTCAGGCGGCGATGGGCTGTGACAGGCACTGCTCGAGGCTGAGCAGGAGCGTGTCGCGCTCGAACTTCCGTATGGTATCGGTGAAGCCGGCGGAGCGTGCCTCCTGCACCGTATCGCTGCCGGTCAGCGCCAGCAGCGGCATGTGCGCCCAGGACCCGCCTTCGCGTACCTTGCGTGCAAAACCGAGCCCGCCCAGCCCGGGCATCTCGATGTCGGACACGATGGCGTCGAAGCTGCGGCCGGCTTCGCGCATGTCCAGCGCCTTTTCCGCGGAGTCGGCGACGGTCACGTCGTAGCCGGCCGCGGACAGGCTGGGAGCGACAAGCTGGCGGAAGAAGCTGCTGTCGTCAATCACGAGCAGGCGCGGCTTGCGGACCGCGGCCGTTGCGGTGGCGCGGAACCAGTTGCCGGCGGCGCGAGTGAGCCAGAACGCCGCGTCGATGATCTCGGTGGCCCGTCCGGCGATGACTGCGGCGCCGAGCACGCCCTGGCGGTCGGTGCCGAACTCGACGTGGAGGGCGGTGTTCACGACGTCGAGGATCTCCTCAACCATCAGGCCGACCGGCTTGCCGCCGTTGTCGAACACCAGCACCGGATGAACCGCCTTGCGGTCGCCGTGCAGCGCCAGATGCGGCATGTCGATTGTCTCATCGAGCGAGATGACCGGCATGAGGTCGTTGCGGTACTGGACCACGACGCGGCCGCCGGACACCTCCAGGCGATCGGTGGTAAAGGTTTCCAGCCGCGAGATCAGCGACAGCGGCAGTGCCTTGGGCGCGCCGACGCCGGCCCGTACCAGAAGCATGTCCAGCCGCTGGTCGCCGCCGCTGTCCTCCTCCGCAAGGGCGTGCGCGTTGTCCTTCCGTGCCGCATCGAGGCCGGCATGGCGGGCGATGCCGGTCGGATCCAGGATCATGATGACGGCGCCATCCTCCAGGATGGTGTTGCCGCCGAACAACGGAATGTGGCGCAGCACGTTGGCCACCGGCTTCACCACGATCTCCTCGGTGTCGAACACGCCGTCCACTATCAGGCCGAGCCGAGCGGAGCCGATGCCGATCACCGCCACCATGTCGGTCCGGGTGCTGGCGGCCCCATATTCGGGCGGCTTGTCCGGCAGTTGCAGCAGCGTGCTGAGCCGGATCAGGGGCAGCAGCCGGTCGCGCAGGCGCAGCACCGACGCGCCGTCGATGGTTTCCATGCGGGTATCGGACTGGGTTCCGGGCAGGACCACCTCGATCACGCTTGCCTGCGGAATGGCGAAGCGTTCGCCGGCGACGCCGACGATGAGCGCCGACACGATGGCCAGGGTCAGCGGGATCTTGATGAGGAAGCGGCTGCCTTTGCCGAACACGCTGTGCAGCTCGATCAGGCCGCCGATCTGCTCGATGTTGGTCTTGACCACGTCCATGCCGACACCGCGTCCGGACACGGAGGTCACCGCCGCCGCCGTCGAGAAGCCCGGCTGGAAGATGAAGCGGCGGATCTCGTCGTCGCTCATGGTGTCGATCTGCGCCCGGGTCGAAAGTCCCTGGGCAATTGCCTTGTCGGCGATGCGGCGCACGTCGATGCCGCGGCCGTCGTCCTCGATCTCGATCACCACGTGGCCGCCCTCGTGCCGCGCGCTGAGGGTAATGGTGCCATTGGGCGGCTTGCCAATCCGCTGACGCTCCTCCGGCCCCTCCAACCCATGATCGGCACTGTTGCGGATCATGTGGGTCAGCGGATCCTTGATCAGCTCCAACACCTGCCGGTCGAGCTCGGTCTCGGCCCCGTGCATGACGAGGTCGACCCGCTTTCCCAGGTCGTGCGCCAGGTCGCGCACCTGCCGCGGCAGCATGTTCCACACGTTGCCGATCGGCTGCATGCGCGTCTTCATGACGCCCTCCTGCAGCTCGGTGGTCAGGTGCGACAGGCGTTGCACCGGGCCGGTCAGCTCGGAGTTGCCGCTGGAGCGCAGCTGCTGCAGGAACTGGTTGCGCGTGAGCACCAGCTCGCTGACCAGGGTCATCAGGGTTTCCAGCACGTCGACCGATACCCGGATGGTCTGTCCGCGGCTAGCGGCCGGATCCGCAGCGTGATCGGATGCGGCCGTTGTGCTGGCCGGTCCGGAGGAAGGCGCGTCCACGGGCTGGGCCACCGGATCGAGCGCCAGGGTCTGCGTCGGCAGCGGGATGGGCGCCGAGCTGGGTGCGGGCGACGCCGCTACGGGAACGGGAGCCCGACCCTCGGCAAGCGCGATCAGCTCGGCGATCAGCTCGCTGTCGTTCCCGTCCGGCTCGGCACCCGTCCGGCTGATGGTGTCGACGATCAGCCGGATGCGGTCGATCGCCGACAGGATCAGGCCAATGCCATCGCCAGACACCGACAGACTGCCGGTGCGCAACCGGTCGAGCACCGTCTCGCTGGCATGCGCCACCCGCTCCAGCCGCGGCAGGCCAAGAAAGCCGCAGGTGCCCTTGATGGTGTGCACCAGACGGAAGATGAGCGACAGCGTCGGCTGGTCGTCCGGCGCCCGTTCCAGGCGCACGACGGCAAGATCGAGCTCCGACAAGCTTTCGGAGGTTTCTGTGAGAAATTCAGCCAGGAGGTCGTCCAACCTGCGCTCCATCGTCTTTGAATTGGGCGGATCGATGATGCAGGCGAAGAAGCGAACAAATCCTAAACGGGCGAACCGGCTCGCTCCCGCGGCGTTTCGTGGCCATGACCAACGTCGGTCCGTCACCATCAAGCATCGAGCCAGGCCAGTGGGTCAGGCATCCGGACCAGCCCGATTGGGGCGAAGGACAGGTCCAGTCGGCAGTCGGATGCCGGATCACCGTGAACTTCGAGCATCAGGGCAAGGTGTTGATCAACGCCGCGGTGGTCGAGCTGGACGTTCTGCGATAAGGGCTGACAGCGACAAGGGCTGGCCCACTGCTGGCATCCGGCGCCGCTTCCGGTGCGACAGTCCGCAGGACACGATGAACGCTCCCCTGATCGACCCGTTCGGCAGGCATGTCAGCTACCTACGGGTTTCCGTGACGGATCGCTGCGACATGCGCTGCGTCTATTGCATGGCGGAGGACATGGTGTTCCTGCCGAGGCCGGAGGTGTTGACGCTCGAGGAGCTGGAGCGCCTGTGCCGTGCCTTCATCAGCCTGGGAGCGCGACGAATCCGGGTGACCGGCGGCGAGCCGCTGGTCCGGAGCGGAATCGAGGGCTTCATGCAGGCGCTCGGCGACTGGCTCGGCCGCCCAGCCGGCCAGCCCGGCCTGGACGAGCTGACGGTCACCACCAACGGCAGCCAGCTTTCCCGGTTCGCGCCAATGCTGCGCAGCGCCGGGGTCAGGCGGGTGAATGTCAGCCTCGACACGCTCGATCCCGCACGGTTCCGGACCATCACCCGCCTTGGCCGGCTGGAACGGACCCTGGAAGGCATCGAAGCGGCGCGCCTCGCGGGGCTAGCGGTACGCGTCAACATGGTGGCGATGCGCGACACCAACCAGGACGAGATCGACTCGATGATCGCCTGGTGTGGCCAGGTCGGGGCCGACCTATGCCTGATCGAAACCATGCCGATGGGTGACACCGGCGAGGACCGCAGCGACCGCTATTTGCCGCTGTCCCTGGTCCGTGCCAAGCTCGAGCGGCGTTGGACGCTCCGGGACACCTCGCATCGGACCGGCGGTCCGGCCCGCTATGCCCTGGTCGAAGAGACCGGGCAGCGGATCGGCTTCATCACGCCGATGACCCACAACTTCTGCGAGAGCTGCAACCGGGTGCGGCTGAGCTGCACCGGGACGCTGTTCATGTGCCTCGGACAGGACGATGCCGCCGACCTGCGCCGGCCGCTGCGGGACGGTGCGGATCAGCCGACGCTGATGGCGGCCATCCGGCAGGCGATCCGCCGCAAGCCGCAGGGCCACGACTTCGTCATCGGGCGGCAGGACGGCTCCCGCGGCGTCGCCCGGCACATGAGCGTCACCGGCGGCTGAGGGCGCTCCTTCTTCAGTAGCCCTGCGGGGTCATCAGCGAAGCCGGCGGCGCGGCCAAAGCCGGCTTGGCATCCGGAGGCGGCGCGGAAGCGGGCGCCATCACCGTGTGGCCATTGCAGCCGCCCACCGACAACCCAGCGGCGAGGCCGGCGGCAACGAGCACGTGCCGGAACACGCCGGGCTTGAACAGGGTCATCGCGCGATCCTCGAGAGAAGCGAGCCGAAGCTCCTAGCACGGGTGCCGCATGGCCGTAATCGGCGGCAGCGGGCGTGGCGCTTCAGGATGAAGCGGGATCCGGCATGGCGTCGAGCGCATCCTCCAGGCTCACGCTGAACTGCCCCGGCTTGAGCGGCTTCGGCTGGTCGGGCGAGGGGGCCCACCCGGTCAACATCGCCAGGCGCAAGGTCATGACGATGCGTCCGTCCGACTCGACCGGAAGGCGGGCGAGGGCGGCCCCGAACAGGGCGCGCGCGGGCGGCCTGCGGTCGCGCAAGCGGATCGCGTTGCCTTCGCCGGCGGCGCGCAGGTCGCGCAGCAGCGCGAGCGGATCGCCGTAGCTGAGAACGATCTCGTCGCCATCCACCACCGGCAGGGCGTAGCCGGCGCGCTGCAGCAGCGCGGCGCAGTCCCTCAGTTCCGG
>CAXTOD010000066.1:0-11813 GCA_964245705.1 uncultured Acetobacteraceae bacterium | reverse complement strand
TGCTCGCTCATCTGCTTCAACAAGATGCAAAGCAGGTCTTGAAAGGCGCTCTTAGAAGCGGCTGTCGGAACAAAGCTGCTAGGTGGACCCTGCAGCCTTCAGGAACGACCGCCGCCCGGCGATCGGCGGGAGCTACAACAGGTCCTCGATCCGGATCGGCAGGTTCCGGACGCGGCGGCCGGTGGCTTGGTAGACCGCGTTGGCGATTGCGGCGTTCATGCCGACCACGCCGATCTCGCCAATCCCCTTCATCCCCAGCGGGTTCACGCCCTCGTCCTGCTCGGGAATGATGATCACGTCGATCGTGCGCACGTCGGCGTTCACCGGGATCAGGTACTCGGCGATGTTGTCGTTGACGTAGCGCGCGGCTCGGGTGTCGAGCTCGGTCGCCTCGTGCAGCGCCGAGCTGATGCCCCAGATCATGCCGCCCATCAGCTGGCTGTGCGCGGTGCGCGGGTTGATGATGCGTCCCGCCGCGAACGCGCTCACCGCTCGCGACACCCGGGTCTCGCCGGTCCGGGCGTGCACCCGCACCTCCACGAACTGCGCGCCGAAGGCGTAGGTGGTCAGGTCCTCGCGCTGGGTGCCGCGCGAGATCGCCATCTGGCCGGAATACAGCTTGCCGACCGAGTCCGGCGGCAGTCCCTTCGGGATGTTCTCGGCATAGGCCTCCAACGCGCCGCCGGTCACGCGTGCCAACGCGTCGTGCAGCGGCTCCGTGGTGCCGTCCTCGCCCCGGAGCTGGCCCCGCGCCAGCGTCAGGGTTGCCGGGTCGCGCCCGGCGAACGGGCCGGCGTTGCTGGTGGTCGCAGCGAGTGCGATCCGGGCCCGCACGTCCTCGCAGGCGTGGGCGACGGCGTGGCAGATGCCGGAGGCGTGGCTGGACCCGGCAGCCAAGCCGGCCGGCGGCAGGTCGCTGTCGCCCAGCTGCACCGTGACCGCGTCCAGACGCAGGCCGAGCCGTTCCGCCGCGGTCTGGGCGATGATGGTGTGCGAGCCGTTGCCGATGTCGTGGGCGGCAATCTGCACTGTGGCCTGTTCGTCAGGCCCGAGCAGCACGCGCGCCGCCCCGGCGCCGATATTGGCGGGGTAGGCGGCGGCGGCGCAGCCCCAGCCGACCAGCCAGTCGCCGTCGCGCATGGAGCGCGGCTGCGGGGTCCGGTCCGCCCAGCCGAACCGGGACGCCGCCTGGTCAAAGCATTGCATCAGCGAGCGGCTGGAGAAGGCCTGGCCGGTGGCGGGATCGGTCGGCGTGTCGTTGATCCGGCGCAGCTCGACCGGGTCCATCCCCAGCGCTTCCGCCAGCTCGTCCATCGCCACCTCGAGCGGGAACATGTACGGCACGTCCGGCGGGGCGCGCATGAAGCCCGGGGTGTTGCGGTCTGCGTGAACGATGTTCACGCGGGTCAGGATGTTCGGGCACCGGTACATCCGTGCCGTGGTCTCGGTGCCGGACACGTTGTAGTCCGACGGCCGGGAGGTCACCTCCCAGCCCTCGTGTCGCAACGACAGCAGTCGGCCGTCGCGTGCGGCGCCCAGCCGGACGTGGTGGCGGGTCTCGGCGCGGTAGGTGGCGATGGTGTAGCCCTGCCCGCGGGTGGCGACGAGCTTGACCGGCCGGTTCAGCCGGCGCGCCGCGATCGCGATCCAGGCGGTGCGGGCGGACGGGATGCCCTTGGAGCCGAACGCGCCGCCGACATGGCGGGCCACCACCCGGATCCGCTTGAGGTCCAGGTGCAGCTGCCTGGCCAGCGAGCCGCGCAGCCCGTGCACGAACTGGCTCGGCTCGTACACCGTGAGGCTGCCGTCGTGCCAGGTGCAGGTGGTGGTGAACAACTCGATCGGGTTGTGGTGCTGGGTCGGCGTGCCGAACCGCGCGTCGACCCGGACCTCGGCGCCGGCAAAGGCGGCGTCGGCGTCGCCGATGGCGAAGTCCTTGTGCTCGCCGGGCTCGCGCACCTCCTCCTCGACGCCCGGGCTGCCGAAGGTGGCGGACGGCGCCTCGGCGTCGTACTCGACGCCGACCGCATAGGCCGCCTCGCGCGCCGCCTCGTAGGTTTCCGCCACCACCACGCCGATGATCTGGCCGTCGTGCCAGATCCGGCTGGTCTGCATCGTCGTGGTTTCCTCGCCGGCACCGTGCGGCGCCGGCGGGTCGGCCTCGTGGCCCACGTTCTCGTAGGTCAGGATGTCGAGCACGCCGGCGACGGCCTGCGCGGCCCGGAGGTCGAACGAGCGGATCCGGCCGCGGGCGACGGTGCTGAGGACCAGGAACGCGAAGGCCGGGTTGGCCACCGGCTCGTCGGACGCATACAGCGCCTGGCCGGTGACCTTGGCCCGGCCCTCGATCCGCGGCACCGCGGCGCCGATGGTGGTCCAGGTGGCGTCGTCGGGCATGAAGCTCAGACCTCCAGGGCGGCGGCGGCGAGCAGGGCGCGCACCAGCGTGCGCCGGCCGAGCTCGGGCTTGAAGCCGGTTTCCTCGTGTACCACGGCGTCTCGGAACGCCTCGACCGCCGCCGCCTCGGCGGCTGCCTCGTCGAAGCGTCGTCCGCCCAGCGCGGCTTCCGCGGCATGCGAGCGCCACGGCTTGGCCGCCACCCCGCCCAGCCCGATCCGCACCTCCCGCACGATCCCGTCCCGGAGGTCGAGCGCCACCGCGGCGGAGGCGAGGGCGAAGGCGTAGGATTCTCGGTCACGCACCTTCAGGTAGAGCGAGCGGCGCATCCAAGGGGCGGCCGGGACGTGGAAGCCGGTGATCAGCTCGCCCGGCCGGAGGATGGTCTCGAGGTGCGGCGTGTCGCCCGGCAGCCGGTGCAGTTCCTCCAGCGGCATGCTGCGTGCGCCGGCCTGTCCGACGAGGTCCACCGTTGCGCCGAGGGCAACGAGGGCGGTGGCAAGGTCGCCAGGGTAGTGCGCGATGCAGTGCTCGCTCACGCCAAGCACGGCCAAGTGGCGGCTCACCCCGCCGATCGCGGCACAGCCGCTGCCGGGGGAGCGCTTGTTGCAGGCCTCCCAGCTCTTGTCGCGAAAGTAGGAACAGCGGGTCCGCTGCAGCACCGTGCCGGCGAGGCTCGCCATGTTGCGCAGCTGCGGGCTGGCCGCCAGGTGCAGCGCCTGTGCCAGCACCGGATAATACTGCGCCACCGCCGGATGGTCGGCGACCTCCGCCATCCGTGCCAGCGCGCCCAGGTGCAGGCCGGCCGCGTCCAGGGACACGGCGCCGAGCTGGCCGCGCAGGTCGCCGATGTTGACCAGGGTTCCCGGCTGCATCACCCCCAGCTTCATCAGGTCGAGCAGGACCGTGCCGCCGGCGAAAAAGGCGGCGCCCGCATCCACCCCGGCGCGCAGCGCGTCGGGGAGCGCCCGGGCGCGGTCGTAGCCGAAGGGCTGCATGTCAGGCGTGCTCCATCGCGTGCTTCGCCTGCGTCACCGCCGCGACGATCTTCGGGTAGGCGGCGCAGCGGCACAGGTTGCCGCTCATGAACTCGCGTATCTCGTCCTCGGTCCGCGCGTGCCCCTCGGTCACGCAGGCGATGGCGGACATGATCTGGCCCGGCGTGCAGTAGCCGCACTGGTAGGCGTCGTGGTCGAGGAAGGCCTGCTGCATCGGGTGCAGCGGCGCGTCCTCGCCCGCCAGCCTGTCACCGGCCAGGCCCTCGATGGTGGTGATGGCCGCGTCCTGCGCCGCCGCGGCCAGGGTGAAGCAGGCGAGCACGCGCTGGCCGTCCATCAGTACGGTGCAGGCCCCGCACTGGCCCTGGTCGCAGCCCTTCTTGGACCCGGTCAGGCCGAGCCGTTCCCGCAGCACGTCGAGCAGGGTGGTCCGCACGTCCACTGCGAGCCGGTGCTCCCGGCCGTTGACGGTGAGAACGATGTCCATGGAGCCTCCGACGCAACGACCGCGGCACCATCGGTGCAACGGTTCCGGCACAACGCCCGATTTCCTCTTCTGTTCAATTGGAACAGACAGGACGTCGCCATGCGGCTGTCACGGTTGGTCACCAACCGCCATCCCGACCGGCTTGTCGACCTGTCATGCTGCGCGGCAGGGGTCTCGGCCTGCAAGGCGCCGCGCCTGGAGGAAGCAGCAGGATCATGTCGAACCCGACTCGCGGAGTGTTCTTCTTCCACAACCCCAAGGCGGGCGGTTCGTCGATCAGCCAGGTGCTCGGCTCGCTGTTTCCGGCTGCCGAGCATTGCCCGCTGATCGAGAACACCCAGCGCGACCACGAACGGCGCGCCGGGAACTACCGCGGGTTCCGTGGCTACCGCTATTACGCGGGCCACTACGGCCACGACATCTTCCGGGCGGTCGCGGACCGGCACGACCCGGTCAGCAACTTCCGCGAGCCCGCGGCGCGCCTGCTGTCGCTCTACAACTTCTTCCGGATCCAGCCGCCTGTTCCCGACGACGCCGAACGGCGTGACGATCTTTACCCCGTTGCGTTCGCCAAGCAGGTCGACTTCCACCGCTTCGTGTCGAGCGACGATCCGCGGATCGAGATCCACACCCGCAACCACCACGTCCGGCAGCTGAGCGGCTCGGCCTGGGACCCTGCCAGCCGGGGAAACCTGGCTGAGGCGACGGCGATGCTCGACCGGATGCCGTGGTTCTTCATGTGCGAACATCCCGACCGTTCGGAGCGATGGGGGATGGAGGTGTTCGGCGACCGCTTCGCGCCGATCCCGCGCGGGAACGTCACGGTCGAGCGCAGCGGCGGAAGCGTCCTGGCCACGACGATGACGGCGGCGACCCGGCAGGTGATCCGGAACAAGAACGCGCTCGACGCGGCGCTGCATGCGCAGGCCGTCCGGCGCCTGCTGCGCCAGACGCGCGGCCCGTTGCGCTGGTGGCCGTGGCAGCGGCCGCGCCGCCAGCCAAACGGCGCCTGACGGAACCGGCTCCGCGGGCGGCGGTTACACGGTTTCGGGCGGATGAACGGCGGACCGCCGCAGGATCCCGTGAGGAGCAGGCCATGGAAGAGCGCACGCAGCGGTTCATCGACGCCCTCGGGCAGCTGGAGGCGTCCCGGGATGCGGGCCCTATCGCGGCCCTGTTCGCGGAGGGGGCCGACGTGTCCAACCCGATGGTCAAGCACGAGTCGGAAGGGAAGGGCGGCGCCCACGAGTTCTGGACCCGCTACCGCGGCAGCTTCGAGACGATCTCGTCGACCTTCAGGAACATCGTCGACGGCGAGAACGCGGCCCTGCTCGAGTGGGTCAGCGAAGGGCAGATGAAGGGCGAGCCGATCCGCTACGGCGGCGTCAGCGTGCTGGAGTTCGGCGAAGGCGGCATCACCGCGTTCCGCACCTATTTCGACCCCACCCCGCTGGCTGCCGTGCTCAACCCGGCCGGCTAGCGCGGCCCGGGAGGCGCCGGAACGGCGGGCGCCTTCAAGCGTCCTGTCCACGTCCGACGTCGCGGCCAGCAGGCGTCCGGCCGGCGCCGACCAGATCAGGCAGCAGGGACCTGGGAGTGCGCAAGGCGGCACGGCAGCCGGACGCGGCGTGGCGCGCCGCGATCCCGTGGCAGCCAGGCGACAGGCCGGGCGCGTCGTTCCGCCCTGCTGCTGCTGCCGAAGGTGCATCCGGTCCAAACGGGGCGGTCGCCGCGAGGCCGTTTCGCCCGGCCCGCAGGCCCGCCCGGCCCAACGGTCTGTTACCGATCCTGCCTGCCACGGGCGGCACCAGCGCGGCCGTGGCCGGAAGGTGGCGCCTGGTCCGGCATCGGAAAGCCGGCATTGCGGAGCCGGCATCGCGGGGTCAGCATCGCCGAACCACGTCGACCGGCGCCGGCGCTCGATGCCGCGGGACGATCCGGCGTGGCGACCGGCGAAAGGCAGCGCATGAGTGTCGATCCGGCCCACTCGATCCGGCCGCTCCTGGTGGCGACGGTGCTGCTGCTTGTGGTCCTGGTGGCGCCGCGCCTGATCCGGCGCTGGCCGCTCTGGGCGCGGCTGCTGACCCGGGTCGGCGTGTTCGTCGCCCTGACCATGGTGGTGCAGGCGATCGTCGGCTCGCCGCTGCAGCCGCGCTTCGGGCTGCTTCCCACCAGCGAGCGCTTCTGGGCGCAGCTGGTGGAGGCGAGCTGGTGGATCGCCGGCGCCGGTGCCGCGATTGGCCTGCTGCGGCTGTTCGTGGTGCTGGAAAACCGGCCGCGCGAAACGCGCATCGTGTCCGACCTGCTGGCCGGCGCCGTCGTGGTCGCGACCGGCCTCGCGGTGGTCAACTTCGCCTTCGCTGTGCCGATACGCGGCCTGCTCGCCACCTCCGGCGTGATCGCCATCGTGCTCGGCCTTGCGCTGCAGAGCACCCTGTCGGACGTGTTCTCCGGCATCGCGGTCGGGCTGGAGCGCCCCTACAAGGCGGGCGACCTGATCTGGGTGGAAGGCGGGATTGAGGGTCACGTGATCCAGGTCAACTGGCGCTCGACGCAGATCGCCACCGGCGACGACAACGTCGCGGTGGTGCCCAACAGCGTGATCGCCAAGGCCAGGCTGGTGAACCGCAGCACGCCGACGGCGGTGCGCAGCGTCACCGTGTCGGTGGTCCTCGATGCAGCCGTGGCGCCGGCGCGCTGCATCGCCGTCCTGACCGCCGCGACCCGGTCCTGCAGCGTGATGCGCTCCGCGCCGGCGCCCGGCATCGCCTGCACCGGCCTCGCCGGCGACGGCGGCCGCTACGAGATCGAGTTCTTCATCGAGTCGAGCACGGTCCTGGGAACGGCGCGGACCGAGCTGCTCGGGCAGGTGCACAGGCACCTGCGCCATGCCGGGATCGCGCTGGCGGTTCCCGGACTCGCGATCCTGCCGGCCGTGCCCGTACCGAGCCTGAGCGCGCTGCTGGAAGGCTCCGACCTGTTCGGCGTCATCGACACCGACGACCGCGAGCGCCTGGCCTCCTACTTCTCGCCCTGCTGGCTGCAACCGAACGAGACGCTGATCCGGCAGGGCGACACGCCCGACGCGATGTTCCTCATCGCGTCCGGATCGGCCGCGATCACGGTGGAGCGCCCGAACGGCGTCGAGGTGGTCCACCGCATGGGGCCGGGCGAAACCATCGGGGCGATCGGCCTGATCACCGGCCAGCCTTATGCCGCCACCGCCACCGCCACCACGCCGCTGCAGGCGTTCCGGATCGGCCGGAGCGACATCGCGGCGGCGATCAAGGAGAAGCCCGAGATGGCGACCGCGCTGGAAGCGCTGGCGAAGCGGGGGCAGGACGCGCTGCGGCGCGACGTCACGCACGAGGACAGCGAGCCGGTCCGTCCGGACATGTTCCTGGGCCGGCTGCGCAACTTCCTGCACGTGCTCGCCAGCTGATCCACGCCCGGCAATGCCCGCCGCGTTCCGCGCATCCTGCCAGGAACCCGTCGACGAGCCTGGTTCCTGCCCCGCCTCGACAGGAGCGTCGGCGGCCGGTAGCGTGCGGTGCAGCGCGATGCCAGGCCATCCGGGCCCGGAACGCGGCACGGAGATCTCTTGACCGTCATGCGCAGCCTGTCCGGCCTCATGACCTTGAGGCCGCGTCCGCCGCTTCCCGTCGCCTGGCGTCACGCCTACGGCTACGCGTCGCCGGGCTACGGCTACCACCACGGCTTCGGCGGCGGCGGCTGGATCGGCCACATGGTGGTCTCCTCGATCGTCCATGGCCTGGTCTACGGCGTCATCTTCCGGTTGCTGAGCCATCTCGGCCTGGGCGGGACGGTGCTGCTGGCGGTGCTGGTGATCGGTGGCCTTGTGATGTGGAACCGGAACAGGAGCTATCGCGGCTGGTAGCCCGGTCGCCGCTGGACAGCCTGAGGACGCTCCGTTAGGCAATCCGCCTTGGGTCCGGCGGCGACGCGCCCGGTCCATCCGGAGACACATCCATGCGGCTCGTTCGGCTCGGGCTTCTCGCATCGCCGCTGCTGGTGGCCGGATGCGGCCATTCCGAGCCCAGCACGCCGACCCTGTCGGTGACCTGCAACGGCAGCCTGAGCCTCGCGGGTGCCGCAACCGTCACCGTGATGTCGGCGCCAGGCGGGAACGGGGCGACGCTGAGCTTTCCCGATCCGGTCAATGCCGGGCAGACCGGCAGCCTGCCGGTTCCGGCCGGGCAGGCCTGTTTGATCGCGCCGACCCTGTCGCCGCCGCCGAAGTCGGGCACCTGACCGGCAGGTGCGGGATGCCGTTCGACGGCCTGCGCATCCCGCTGGAACGGGACCCGCCGCGCCGGCACGGGGAGCAGCCGGAACGGCCGCCGACGGTGCGTGACCGGATCGTGTTCATCTCCGCCGCCATGCTTCTGGCCATGATCACGCTCGCCAACTGCCGCCTGCTGCTGGGCTATTGGCATGGAGGCGCCGGGCACGGCGGCTCCTGGCATGGCTGAGCCGCCGCCCGGCGAGGAGGAACGGTTCTCGACTAGGGACAAGGTGGCGGCCGGAGCGATCGCCCTGGTCCTGGTGCTGATCATCCTCGGGATCTTCAGGCTCGGCCTGGCGGCGCTCTACGGCTGAGCGCGCTGTCTGCGGGTGGCGACGCGGCTCGTGAACCTGGCCCGTCCTCGCCCGTTGGCTGGCGCCGTCCAGGAGAAACGCCGTGTCGCCGATGCCGGTCCGCCTTGTGCGTTCCATCCTTCCCGTATGCCTGTGCCTGTCGGGCTGCGCCGGCCTCGGCAAGCCGGCTCCCGCGGCCGGTGCCGGCTCGCTGGCACGCACGCCCTTGCCGGCATCGGAGCCGACCTCGACCACCGTCGGTCCCGCCGATACAGGGCCGGCCGGCTCGGCTTCCGCGGTGGGCGACGGAACCGCAGCGCCCGGACATCCTTGACGCGGGTGCCGGGCAGGCGCTCCGCAGCGTCATGACACGGCCATTTCCGTGCCCCCGATCCTGCTGTAGAAGACCAGGAACAGGGATGGCTGGAACACGTGATGGCAGAAGAAGACGGTCAGGCAATACTGGCGCTCACGGCGCAGATCGTTTCTGCCCATGTCTCCAATAATACGGTGGCATCGGAGAACCTGTCGGCGTTGATCCGCCAGGTGCATCAGGCGCTGGCCAACGTGGGGCAGGCGACGCCGGAGCCGGAAAAGCTGCAGCCGGCGGTTCCGGTCAAGCGCTCGGTGTTTCCGGACTACATCGTCTGCCTGGAGGACGGCAAGAAGCTGAAGATGCTGAAGCGGCATCTGCAGAGCGCCTACAACATGACCCCCGACGCCTACCGCGAGCGCTGGGGCCTGCCGCCGGACTACCCGATGGTGGCGCCGAACTATGCCGAGCGTCGGTCCGCGCTTGCGCGCCAGATCGGACTCGGGCGCAAGGATGGCGGGCGTCCCGCCGCCGAGGAGACACCTCCCGAGCCGGCACGTCCCGGCCGCCGTCGCAAGGCCGCCGCCGACAAGGGCTAGGTCCCGCCGCCATGAACCCAGTCTGCGGTGGCGTGCCGCAGGAACCAGGCCGGTCCGGCGTGCCGTCATCGGGGCCGGGCGTGCGGCCCACCGGAACGTCGAGGGATCACGTTGGCTTCCGCCCGAATGCGAAGTTCAGGGCCACGTCGTTGGGAACTTTTCCGTCGACCGCTGCGGCCCTGACGCTGTCGACATAGGCGGATCGGACGGCGTCGCGCGCCGTCGGCGGTGCCTCCTTGAGGGGCTGCCAGGCCGGGTGGTCGATGCGGTCGTCCAGGAACGCGATCGCCTCGTCCGGTTCGATCGGGACGGTGTTCGCCAGCTCGGTCGTGACGGCGATGACCTCGAACCCCGCCTCCTCCAGCAGCGAGCGGCATTTGGCGGGCGTGTCCGCCACGTCGGCGTAGCGGAACCGGATGCCGTGCCTGGATGCGACGTCCGCGACCAGCCCGGAGATGCCGAACGGCTTGGCCGGCGTGTCGAACGCGATGATCCCGCCCGGCTTGAGAAGGCCGTGCCAGTGGCGAAGGGCACGGGGGATGTCCGACATGAGCACCAGCGCCGACGCGCAGACGAGACGGTCGAAGCGTGCCGGGGGAAGCTCCAGCCGCTCGGCGTCGCCGAGGACGAAGGCGATGTTGCGCAGCCCCGTTCCTGCGGCCTTCCTGTTCGCCTCGGCGAGCATCCCGTCCGAAACGTCCACGCCGACGACCTGCCCGGCAGGTCCGACCCGCCTGGCTGCCTCGAACGCCATGAGGCCGGTTCCCGTGGCGACGTCTAGGACGCTGAGCCCTGGCGCGATGTCGGCTCCTGCGGCGAGGATCTCCACGATGCGGTGGTGGATCTCGGCCCGATCATAGGTCGCGCCGCGCCGGTCGAAATGCGACCTGTCGGGACGTGCTGGATGGTCGGTCATGTGGGCATGGGTCCTTTCCCGAAGCGTCACGGGAGCCCGTTTGCTCCTCCGTCGTGACGTCACGGCATTGCGATCCGGAGCGTCAGCCGGGCGTTCCTTCTCGACCGCGAGCTGGCGTCGCACCAGGAGCGTCGTTCCGCCGCAGGCCGGCGGCAAGAGGCCAGGCGTCCGGCGGCCTTCAGGGGTCCTGCCGGTTCCTGCGACGGCCGAGCATCAGCGGCAGCAGCCGGGCAGCCAGGCGACCGTGCGGCGGCGCTAGGGTGGTGAAGCCGCTGATCCGGCCGGGACGGTAGATCCCGCGCGCGTGAGAGAAGCGCAGGAAGCCGGCCTCGCCGTGGTAACTGCCGGTGCCACTCGGGCCCACGCCGCCGAACGGCAGGTCGGGCTGGGCACAGTGGAGGATGGTGCCGTTCACGGTCGCACCCCCCGACAGGGTGTGCTGCAGCACGTGCCGTTCGGTGTCGCGGTCGTCGGTGTAGCAGTACAGCGCCAGCGGGCGCGGGCGCCTGTCGACGAACGCGATCGCCTCGTCGAGGCTCGAGTAGCCCAGCACCGGCAGCACCGGGCCGAAGATCTCGTCGCGCATCGCCTCGCAGTCCTGCGGCGCTTCCAGCAGCAGGGTCGGCACCATGCGCCCGGAGCGTCGGGCCGCTTCCGCTTCCGCCTGGTGGACCGGATCCTGCAGCACCGCCGCGCCCCGCTCCGCCGCCTCGTCCACCAGGTGGGCGAGCCGGTCGAGGTGTCGCTCCGAGATGATGCGGGTGTAGTCGGGGTTGTCCGTGATCCGCGGATACAGTCGCGCCGCCTCGGCCAGCAGCGTGCCGGCGAACTCCGGGAGCCGGTCCTGCGGCACCAGGGCGTAGTCGGGGGCGATGCAGGTCTGGCCGGCGTTGAACAGCTTGCCGATCATCAGGCTGCGCGCGGTGCGCGCCGGGTCGGCGTCCGGGGCGACCAGCACCGGGCTCTTGCCGCCGAGCTCCAGCGTCACCGGGGTCAGGTTCTCCGCTGCCGCCCGCATTACCGCCCGGCCGATCGCGGTCGAGCCGGTGAACAGCAGGTGGTCGAACGGCAGCGCGCAGAAGGCCTGCGCCACCTCCGGGCCGCCGGTCGCCACGGCGACCTGTTCCGGCTCGAAGTGCTGCGCCAGCAGCTGCCCGAGGAGGACGGCGTAGCGCGGCGTCAGCTCGGACGGCTTCAGCATCACCCGGTTGCCGGCTGCGAGCGCGTCGATCAGCGGCCCGATCGACAGGAACAGCGGGTAGTTCCATGGCGACACGATGCCGACGCAGCCGAGCGGCTGGTGCACCACCCAGGCGCTGCCCGGCTGGAACGACAGCGCGACGCGGCGGCGGCGCGGGCGCATCCAGTGTTCCAGGTGGCGGAGCGCGAAGCGGATCGCGGCATGCAGCGGCACCAGCTCGGCGAGGACGGTCTCGGGATAGGCGCGGTGGCCGAAATCGGCCGACACCGCCGCGTGCAGCCGGTCGCCCTCCTCGTGCAGCAG
>CAXTOD010000065.1:0-11853 GCA_964245705.1 uncultured Acetobacteraceae bacterium | reverse complement strand
GTGCTGACCTGGTCGGCCGTCGGGCTGACGCTCTATAGTGGCCTCGGCTACGTCGTCGCCGCCTATCCCCGCCTCGTCGCCGAGGCCGGCGCCATCTGAATTCCCCTCGTCTCCGCGCGGAGCGTGGGGACGAGGGAGCTGGCGCTCACTTCTTCATCCCTTCCTGCGCCTTCTGGTCACCCAAAAATGCCAGCAAGTCGGCCAACTCGGCGAACGATAGATGCCCGACCACGCCGGCCGGCATGAGGCTGCCGGTGTAGAGCCGCACGCACTCGCCCGGCCCGACCTCGCCTCCGAACGGATGGCCGGCCGGCGCGGTGCCCACCACCCGGAGCCGGCCGCCGGACGCGGTGTCGGCTCCGCGCACCGCGTAGCCGTCCATCGCCGACAGGTCGGCGGGCGGGTTGTCCAGCCGGGCGGGGAGGGGAGCCGCGGCGACCCGCCCCCAGGCCTCCGTCAGCGGCACGACCTCCGCGCCGAGCGGCCGCAGCCGCTCCAGGATCCGGCTCCTGGCCTCGTCGACGCTCAGCATGGCCCGGTCCCGGCCGGTCCGCCCAGCGCCCTCCGGCTGCCGGGCCGCCCGCCAGCCAACACCACGACGCGCTTGACCTTCGGCCTGCGCATGCGCATTTTCCCGCCCCTCATACCGAAGCTGCGACCAGTGCCTGGTTCCGACCCCGTCCGCGGGCGCCGGCCAGTCCACCGCGACGGCGGCGGCAGGCATGCTCCGAGGATCCCATGGCGAAGTCCAACACCATCCAGATCAAGCTCGTGTCCAGCGCGGATACCGGCCACTTCTACGTGACCAAGAAGAACGCCCGCGCGCAGACCGGCAAGCTGGCGCTGAAGAAGTACGATCCCGTCGCGCGCAAGCACGTCGAGTACCGCGAAGCCAAGATCAAGTAGGAACCGGGCCCGGCCCGTGCGGCCGGCACCGTGCCGGCCGTGCTCGTGACGCCCGTCAGTACAGCTTGTTCTTGCCGTACGGCACCACCAGCTCGTTCGGCTCCGCCAGGTTGAGCATCGCCCGCGCCCGCTCGTCCAGCGTGTCGGCGTCCAGCCCCGCGTCGCGCAGCCCCGACACCCGCTGCATCCACGCCGCCTGCTCCATCTTCGCCGCGTTTTCCGCCGCGTCTGCCTCGCCGAGCAGCTGCAGCCGGTCGCGGTAGCTGCGCAGGCCGTGCTCGCCCTGGGTGGCGTTCCAGCCGAAATACCCCACCAGCGACAGGAACAGCAGCGGCGGCAGCACCGCCCGGACCTTGCGCTTGACCGCGCGTGCGAAGCTCATCGGGCGATGTCCATGGGTGTGCGTGTGTCCGGCCGGCGCGTGGCCGAGACCGACCCTAGCGCGACCCGCATCCCCGGGCTATGTCGCAGCCCGTGCCGAACCGAATTTCCCGTTCTGTGACGGCGCCGCCACGCCGTCCGGCCGCCATCCACGACCGGAGCCCCGCATGCCGCCGACCTTTCTGCTCGTGGCACCCACCCACTACGAGGTGTCCTACACCATCAACCCGTGGATGAAGCCCGGCACCTGGTCGGAGAACCCGGCGCGGCACCTGGCCGAGGCGCAGCGCTCCTTCGCCAGCCTGGAACAGGCGCTGCGCGACGCGGGCGGCACGGTGGAAACGGTGGAGGGCGCGCCCGGCCAGCCGGACATGGTGTTCCCGGCCAACGCCGGGATCGTGCTGGACCGCACCGCCCTGGTTGCCGCCTTCCGCCACCCGCAGCGGCAGGGCGAGGAGGCGCCGTTCGCGGCGATCTTCGAGCGCCTGCACGACCGCGGCCTTCTCGACCGGGTGGTGCGCCTGCCGCAGGGCGTGTTCCAGGAGGGCGCCGGCGACTGCATCTGGGACCGCACCCGCCGGCTGGCCTGGACCGGCTACGGTCCCCGTTCCGGCCACGACGCCCCGGCCGTCATCGCCGACACCTTCAACATCGACACCGTGCCGCTGGAGCTGGCGACCGAGCGGTTCTACCACCTCGACACCTGCTTCTGCACGCTGCCCGGCGGCGAGGTGCTGTTCTACCCGCCCGCCTTCACCGCCGACGGCGTGCGGGCGATCCGCGACCGCGTGGCGCCGGAGCTGCTGCTCGAGGCCAGCGACGAGGACGCGACGCGGTTCTGCGTCAACGCCGTGGCGCTCGACCGGACGGTGGTGATGGCGCAGGCAGCCCCTGCGCTGAAGGACCGCCTCGGCGCCCGCGGCTACGCGGTGCGCGAAGTCGAGCTGTCGCCGTTCATCCTGTCCGGCGGCGGCGCCTACTGCATGACGCTGCGCCTGGACCTATCCACCCGCGGCGCTTGAGGCCTTTCGTTCGGCCGACGGGCAAGGCCAGGGCCCTGCCCATCGATCTGCTCCGCAGCTCGATCCGCTGGGGCCTGAGGCCCCAGACCCCGATGAAACAGGATGGGTCTAAAGGGCAAGGCCCTTCATGGGGTCCAGGGGCAACGCCTCTGGGCTTCGCTGCTTGCAGAGGGTGTTCCAGCCGATCAGCCGCGCAGGATGGTGCGCCCGGCATAGCGAGCGGCGCTGTCCAGCTCGGCCTCGATCCGGATCAACTGGTTGTACTTGGCGGTGCGGTCGGACCGAGACAGCGAGCCGGTCTTGATCTGCCCGCAGTTGGTGGCGACCGCCAGGTCGGCGATGGTGCTGTCCTCGGTCTCGCCGGACCGGTGGCTCATCACCGTCGCGTAGCCGGCACGGTGCGCCAGCTCGACCGCTTCCAGCGTTTCCGACAGGGTGCCGATCTGGTTCACCTTGATCAGCACGGCGTTCGCCGTCTTCGCCTGGATGCCGCGCAGGATCCGTTCCGGGTTGGTCACGAACAGGTCGTCGCCGACCAGCTGCAGCTTCGCGCCGAGCTCGCTCGTCATGTGCGCCCAGCCGTCCCAGTCGTCCTCGGCGCAGCCATCCTCGATGGAGATGATCGGGTAGCGGCTGGCGAGCTCGCCGAGATAGGCCACCATCCCGGCGGCGTCGAACGACCTGCCCTCTCCCTCCAGCTCGTAGCGGCCATTCTTGAAGAACTCGTTGGACGCGCAATCGAGCGCAAAGGAAACGTCCTCGCCCGGCCGGTAACCCGCCTTCTCCACCGCACGCATCATGAAGGTCAGCGCCTCGTCGGCCGACTTCAGCCCCGGCGCGAAGCCGCCCTCGTCGCCGACATTGGTGTTGTGCCCCGCCTCCTTCAGCCCCTTCTTGAGCTGGGCGAAGATCTCCGAGCCCATGCGGATCGCGTCCGCCACCGTGGGCGCGCCCACCGGCTGGATCATGAACTCCTGGATGTCGATCGGGTTGTCGGCATGCTGGCCGCCGTTGATGATGTTCATCATCGGCACCGGCAGGGTGCGGGCATACACGCCGCCGACGTAGCGATACAGCGGCACTCCCAGCTCCTCCGCGGACGCCTTGGCCACCGCCAGCGACACCGCCAGGATCGCGTTGGCGCCGAGCCGCGACTTGTTCGGCGTGCCGTCCAGGTCGATCAGCGCGTGGTCGATCGCCACCTGCTCGGTGGACTCCGCGCCGGTCAGCGCCTCCAAGATCTCGCCCTCGGCAAATGCGACCGCCTTGAGCACGCCCTTGCCGCCATACCGGGCGGTGTCGTTGTCGCGCAGCTCGGCCGCCTCGTGGGCGCCGGTGGAGGCGCCGGACGGCACCGCGGCCCGGCCGATGGCCCCGGACGCCAGCTCGACGTCGACCTCCACCGTCGGGTTGCCGCGGCTGTCGAGGATCTCGCGCGCGACGATGTCGGCAATGGCGCCCATCTGGTCAGTCTCCGGGAAGGGTCAACGGTGCCGCTGTTCCACCACCTCGGCCGGCTTTCCGCAAGGTCGGCACCCGTCGCGCATCCCGCGCGCCGCGCGGGCGTTGTGGGCGGGCCGCCAACCCCCACAGGAGCCCCAACCGGATGAAACGCCTGCCCGTGCTCGCGATCCTGCTCGGGGTGGGCGGGCTGGTCCCCTTCCTCGGCATGACCGTCGGCATCCTGTTCTTCCCGGCCGCGGTACCGGTGCCGCGTCTGGTGCCGGCGCTGGTCGACTACGGCGCGGTGATCCTGTCCTTCCTCGGCGCCGTGCATTGGGGCCTGGCGCTGGCCGGCGACCCGCTCGGCGTCCCGGCGCAGCCGCGCGCCCTGCGCCTGCGGCTCGGGCTCGGGGTGCTGCCCGCGCTGGTCGGCTGGGCGGCCCTCCTGGTGCTGCTGGTCGGCCGCCCGCTGCCGGCCCTGCTCCTGCTGGCGGCAGGCTTCGCGCTGGTCAGCGTCGCGGAAGCCCGCGCCCGGCGGCACGGGCTGATGCCGCCCGGCTACCTGTCCATGCGCCACCTGCTGACTGCCGTGGTGATGCTGTGCCTGCTCGCGGTGCTGGTGGCGAGGCTGGCCTGACCGGCCGCCTCCCGTACCCGTCAGCCGCGCCGCGGCACCGCCAGCAGGGTCACCAGGGTCCCGGTCCCGAGCCCTGCCGCTAGGGCCGTCACCGGCATCCGTCGCACCCGCACCGCCACCCGCTCCAGCACGCCCTCGACCGCGCCCGCCGCGTTGATCGCGATCGGGACGATCGTCTGGTCGAGGAACACCTTGGACGCCGAAGGACCGGCCCCCTTCTTCAACATGTAGTCACGATCGACCATCGGGGCTTCCTTTCCCGACCGGAGGCGGCTGTCATGCCGCCGGCACGTGAAGCCGGTCGTCCGCGCATGCAACGCCCACGCCCCCAACACTGTTCACCCCGCGATGCCGGAGTTCCGCCGATGACACGCAAGGCCGTCTACAAGCCGTATAGGTCGCCCGCCGGCGGCTGGGGCTCCGCCCGCTCGGTCGGCAACATCCTGCAGCGCGAGGGCGTGCTGGGGAGCGGCTCGCTCGCCCTGACGCGGCAGAACAAGGTGGACGGGTTCCAGTGCGTGTCCTGCGCCTGGATCAAGCCGGCGACGCCCCTGCCGCTCGAGTTCTGCGAGAACGGCGTCAAGGCGACCGCGTGGGAGATCACCTCGCACCGCTGCACGCCCGAGTTCTTCGCCGGGCACACCGTCACCGAGCTGCTGGACTGGGACGACTTCCAGCTCGAGCAGGCCGGCCGCCTGACCCATCCGATGCGCTACGACCTCGACAGCGACAAGTACAAGCCGGTGTCGTGGGCTGCGGCCATCGCGGAGATCGGCCGCGAGTTGCGCGCGGTCAAGGACCGGCGGAACACGGTGTTCTACTCGTCCGGCCGCTGCTCCAACGAGGCGAGCTACGCCTACGCGCTGTTCGCCAGGCTGTACGGCAACAACAACCTGCCCGACAGCTCCAACATGTGCCACGAGACCACCTCGGTCGCCCTGCCGCAGAGCATCGGCGTCCCGGTCGGCACCGTGACGCTGGACGACTTCGCCCACGCCGAGTGCATCATGTTCTTCGGCCAGAACCCGGGCAGCAACAGCCCGCGCATGCTGCACCCGCTGCAGGAAGCGGCCGAGCGCGGCGTGCCGATCATCACCTTCAACCCTCTGCGCGAGCGCGGGCTGGAACGGTTCAAGAACCCGCAATCCCCGGTCGAGATGATCGGCGGGCACGAGACGCGGATCAGCTCGTCCTACCACCAGGTGCGCACCGCAGGCGACCTCGCCGCCATCACCGGCATCGCCAAGGCGCTGGTCGAGCTCGACGACAAGGCCGTCGCCGCCGGTGAGCCGCCCTTCCTCGACCACGCCTTCATCGCCGAGCACACGCACGGCGTGGACGAGTTCCTGTCCTGGACGCGCGCGCAGGACTGGACCGACATCGAGCGCGAATCCGGCCTCGCCCGCAGCGCGCTGGAAGCCACCGCGCGCATCTACGGCCGCGCCAAGTCGGCCATCTGCATCTACGGCATGGGCGTGACGCAGCAGCAGGAGGGCGTGCAGACCATACGGTTGCTGGTCAACCTGCTGCTGCTGCGCGGCAACATCGGCAGGCAGGGCGCCGGCATCTGTCCGGTGCGCGGCCATTCCAACGTGCAGGGCCAGCGCACCGTCGGCGTGTCGGAGAAGCCGGAGCTGGTGCCGCTTGACCTGCTCGCCGAGCAGTACGGCTTCGAGCCGCCGCGCGAGATCGGCCTGAACACGGTGGAAGCGTGCGAAAAGATCCTCGCCGGCGAGATCGAGGCGTTCGTGATCCTGGGCGGCAACTTCGCACGCGCGGCACCCGACCACGGCCGGCTGGAACCGGCCTGGCGCCGGATGCGCCTGACCGTGAACGTCGCCACCAAGCTCAACCGCTCTCAGCTGCTCCCGGGCCAGGTGAGCTTCATCCTGCCGGTGATCGGCCGCATCGAGACCGACCGGCAGGCGACCGGCGACCAGTCGGTGTCGATGGAGGACACCTCGGGCTGCATCCACGGCTCCAAGGGCGTGCGCAAGCCCGCCTCGCCGCACCTGATCAGCGAGGTGCGGTTCGTGGCCGAGATGGCCAAGGCGACGCTGGACCCCAACCCCCGCGTGCCGTGGGACGACTGGGTGGCCGACTACAGCCTGATCCGCAAGGCGATCGGCGTCACCTACCCGGAGATCTTCTGGGACTACGAGACGCGGATGTGGGAGCCGGGCGGTTTCCAGCGTCCGCTGCCGGCGCGCCAGCGGGTGTGGAAGACCCCGAACGGCCGCGCGAACTTCGTGACGCCGGACGGGCTGGTGGAGAATCCCGACCTGCCCGAGCTGACGCCGCAGTCGCTGCGCATGATGACGCTGCGCAGCAACGACCAGTTCAACACCACCGTGTACGGCTACAACGACCGCTTCCGCGGCATCAACGGCACCCGGAACGTGGTGCTGATGAGCCGCGACGACATCGACCGGCTCGGCCTCGTGGTCGGCGGCAAGGTGCGGCTGGAGACGGAGTCGAACGACGGCCACCACCGCGCGCTCGGCGGCCTTGCCGTGGTGGCCTACGACCTTCCCGCCGGCTGCATCGGCACCTACTACCCGGAAGCCAACGTGCTGCTGCCGACCGGGCACTACGCCAAGGGAAGCAAGACCCCGGCGGCCAAGTCGATCCCGGTGCGCGTGTTCAAGGAGGAGGACACCGCGTCCGAGCCCGGCCTGATCGCCGCCGAGTAGGCGGCGCCCGCGCGCGTTCAGTCGATCCGGTAGCGGATCGGCTTGAACGCCCCGTTGTTGGACTGCAGCGCCGAGCACGCGGTCAGGCCGATGATCAAATCGTCCTCGGCCAGAAAGGTGGCGTGGTCGCCGGCGCGACTTAGCGGCGGCGCCACCGTCAGCGCGCCGGTGTCGCCGTCCACGCGCACGTTCATGAACACGTTGAAGGCGACCGGGATCCGGTCCGGGCCGATCCCGTACGGCGCCAGCGCCGCCGCCAGGTTGCCGAAGCAGCCGCCATGCGGGTCGGTGTCGCCGTAGATGATGCGGAACGTGTCGGCGGAGCAGGGCGTCAACAGGAAGTCGTGCCGGCCCACCGTGTCCTCCACGATCCGCAACAGGACCCGGCTGCGGTTGGAATAGATCGGGTCGCCCGTGGTCAGGAACAGCCGGCTGGCATAGTCCAGCGTCCGCCCCGAGGAAATGACCTCGTCCGGATCGTCGCGCCGGAACGCCAGCAGGTCCGCCACCTGCTCCCCCTGCGGGTCGATCACCGTCAGGCGCTGCCCCTTGTCCAGCGTGAAGGCGGTGCCGGAGCGGGGCGGGATCTCGACGACCAGCCCGGCATCAGACGGCACTGCCGCCATCCGTGGGCCGGAGTCGTCCAGCCGAACAGGGCGATGCTCGCTCAGATGGCTGGTCCGGAGGGGCGGCATCAGGCGGCCTGAGGCGCTGCGGCCGGTTTGACCGCTTGGTGACGTGCGTGAACGCCCAGCACCTCGACGCCTACAAGATGGCCCTCGGCGTCGAGGTCGAGCATCACCCCCGACGCGATCTCCTGTGTATTCGCGATCTTCACCTCCTCGGGGGCGAACCGTGCGTAGAACGCGTCCGCCTCGGGATCGTAGCTGGTCCGCATCATCGTCCTGCACTCCTGTCGAAGAAGGCCGTCAAGATCAGAGTATCCGCGCCTGCCGGCCGATGAACAACCCGAAGCACCCTTGAGCCGAACTCCGCAATCGCGCGATAGGAGCGCGTCATGCCAGGCTGGGGATCCGGAGCGGTCCAGTCCGGGGGCGCAATTGTCTCTTCAACCCATCGGGGCTCGACATCTCGTTCGGCCAATCGCCTCGCCCCGTGGACCGTCAAGATGATCACCTTGGATCTCCACTTTGGTTCCCAAAGCTCGCGGCAAGCCATACGAGAAGCAACAACGGTGTCGTGTTCCGTAGCCGATCGCGGTGAGTGATCGGCACCACGAGGAGACGAGATGGCAAGGGACCTGCGGCTGGACGATCGACCGCCCAGCGCCCGCGGCTTCTGAAACCAGGTTGGTCTTGAAGCGCAACGGCATCCAGCAGACCTGGAACCCCTGTGTGCAGGATGCCGATTGCGATGTGAAGCGCATCGGGACGCTCCGCTCGATCCGTCTGATCTGGACGATGAAGCCTGGCTTGGGCTAGGCCGCTCAAACTACCACGAGCCAGAATGCCGGCGCGGTTGTGCGGCCGCGCCGACACCAGATACCCAGCCGTGGCGCAAGGTCGCGCAGGCCTTTGCGGATCACATCAAAGGCACCGATCAACTCCGGCGCTGCTTGAACCCCGGCCGCTGAACGGGCAGCGCCAGTCTGCGTCCACCGCGCGACCGCTGTACTGACGCGCTTCCGAGTTCTCGCCGAACCGCGCCAGCATCGGGTTGGCGCTGCCGTTGAGCACCAGGTCGCGCTGCAGGATGGTGTCGCGCAGGCGGTTGTAGATCCCCTCGCTGCGCAGCATCTCGAACTGGTCGTGGAGGTTGAACACCAGCGCCGGCCGCTCGAACCGGCGCGCGAGACGGCTGGCGCCGGGATGCAGCCCGACCACGAAGAACGCCTCGCCGCCGAAGCTGAGCGAGAAGTGCGGGTGTTCCGGATCGTGGCTCACCCGGCTGTCGACGTGCTGCCCGAGCCACTCGTCCTTGTCGCTGAGCGACTGCAGCCGCGACCAGAGATAAGCCTCGAACGCATCCTCGGTCAGCGTGTCCGGACCCTCGAACAGCACCACGAAGCTCTGATACAGCTTGCGGTTCTCCCGATACGCCCGGACGAAGTCGATCAGCTCCGGCAGGATGCGCAGGTCGTCCCAGGCCGACGCGACGTCGCGGGCGACCATGATCCGGAGCTGGTCGCGGGCAAGAGCCGACTTGGCGCCGACGCAGGAGAAGCCCGGTGTCCGAATGAAGTCGCGAAACCGCTCGGCGAGCGGGTGCCGCTCGTCATCCAGCCTTGTCGTCATGCCGTGCCGTTCCCCACCGTCGTCCCGAACGCCAGCACATGGGGAAGGACGGCACCCGCCGCGGTCGTGCCAGCCCTGCGTCCGGCGCAGGGAACCGTCAGCCCTGTCCCGCCACCGCGACCAGCTCGATCCGGAACACCAGCGCGGCGTTCGGCGGAATCGGTCCCGCTCCCTTGGCGCCGTAGCCCAGCTCGGGCGGCACGTAGAGCATCCACACGTCGCCCGGCCGCATCAGCTGCATCCCCTCGGTCCAGCCCTTGATCACCCCGTTCAGCGGCAGGGTGACGACGTTGCCGTGGCTGTCGTCGAAGGTGGCGCCGTCGGACAGCTTGCCGACATAGCTCACCATGACGCTGTCGGCCGGCCCCGGATGCGCGCCGCCGGCATCCCCCGACGACACCACCTTGTACTCCAGGCCCGAAGGCAGGGTGACGACCCCCGGCTGGGCGGCGTTCTGCCTCATGAATGCGGCCGCCTCGGTCGGGGTGCCGGCGCGGGCCAGCCCCGGCGCGGCCACCGCGAGGGCGGCGGCAAGCAGGACGAGCGGACGCGAAGCGCTGGAAAACGGCATGGGGCCTCCGGGTGACGATGCGACGGCGTCATAGCAGCAGATCGGCGCCGAAGCATCCGCACCGCCCGTCCGCCGGCCGGCGGATCAGACCAGACGCGCCTTGCGGACCGAGGCGCCGATGAAGCCGGAGAACAGCGGGTGCGGCGCGAACGGCTTGCTGAGCAGCTCGGGATGGTACTGCACGCCGATGAACCAGGGATGGTCGGGATATTCCACGATCTCCGGCAGGATCCCGTCCGGCGACAGGCCGGAAAAACAGAGCCCGGTCCGCTCCAGGCGCTCGCGGTAGTGGATGTTGACCTCGTAGCGGTGCCGGTGCCGCTCGCGGATGGTGGTGGTGCCGTAGGCGTCGGCCACGCGCGAGTGCCGGTGGAGCACCGCGTCGTAGGCGCCGACTCGCATGGTGCCGCCGAGGTCGCCGCCTTCCTCGCGGATCTGCAGCTCGTTGCCCTGCGCCCACTCGGTCATCAGCCCGACCACCGGCTGCGCGGTGGGACCGAACTCGGTGGACGACGCGTCCGGGATGTCGGCCAGGTTCCGGGCGCACTCGATCACCGCCATCTGCATGCCGAAGCAGATGCCGAGGAACGGGATCCGGTGCTCGCGCGCGAACCGCACCGCCTCGATCTTGCCTTCCGAGCCGCGCTCGCCGAACCCGCCCGGCACCAGGATGCCGTGCACGTCGCGCAGCCGCTCGATCACCGCCTGAAGCCGGCCGTCCTCGAAGATCTGGCTGTCCACCCAGTCCAGCTGCACCCGCACCCGGTTGGCGATCCCGCCATGGATCAGCGCCTCGTTCAGCGACTTGTAGCTGTCGAGCAGGGAGGTGTACTTGCCCACCACCGCGATCCTGACCTCGCCTTCCGGGTTGCGCATCGCGTCCAGCACGCGGTGCCAGGCCGACAGGTCCGGCTCCCGCTCGTGCGGCAGGCCGAAATGGCGCAGCACCTCCGTGTCCATGCCTTCGCGGTGGTAGGAGATCGGGCAGGCATAGATGGTGTCGACGTCCAGCGCCGAGATCACCGCCTCGGGCCGGACGTTGCAGAAGTTGGCGATCTTGCGCCGCTCATTGTCCGGCAGCGGCCGGTCGGAGCGGCACAGCAGCATCTGCGGCTGGATGCCGACGTTCTGCAGCTCCTTGACCGAGTGCTGCGTCGGCTTGGTCTTCAGCTCGCCCGCCGCCGGGATCCACGGCACCAGGGTCAGGTGCACGAACATGGTGCGCTGGGGCCCCAGGTCGTTGCGCAGCTGCCGGATCGCCTCCAGGAACGGCAGGCTCTCGATGTCGCCCACCGTGCCTCCGATCTCGATCAGCGCGAAGTCGAGGTCGTCGGTGTCGTGCACCACCGCGTTCTTGATCGCGTCCGTGATGTGCGGGATCACCTGCACCGTGGCGCCGAGGTAGTCGCCGCGCCGCTCCCGCGCGATCACCTCCGAATAGATCCGCCCGGTGGTGGCGTTGTCCGCCTTGGTCGCGTGCACGCCGGTGAAGCGCTCGTAGTGCCCGAGGTCGAGGTCGGTCTCCGCCCCGTCGTCGGTGACGAACACCTCGCCGTGCTGGTACGGGCTCATCGTCCCGGGATCGACGTTGAGATAGGGATCGAGCTTGCGCAGCCGCACCCGGTAGCCGCGCGCCTGCAGCAGCGCCGCCAGGGCCGCCGACGCGATGCCCTTGCCAAGGGAGGAGACCACACCGCCGGTGATGAATACGAACCGCGTCATGGGCGCCCGTCCTACACCGGAATCCGCAAGCCGGGATACCCGTCCGCCGCACAAACCGGCTCCGACCGCGGGCTAGCTCCCGGCCAGCGCACGCAGCACCGCCCCCGCCGCGCGCTCGCCGTCGTGCATCGCGCCGCCGACGGTGCCAGCCAGGCCGTCGGTGCGGCAGGCCTCCCCCGCCAGCACCACCCGGCCGCCGCCGAACGGCCGGCCCAGCCGGTCC
>CAXTOD010000064.1:0-11939 GCA_964245705.1 uncultured Acetobacteraceae bacterium | reverse complement strand
CGCGACGCTGTCAGCCGCCCAGCAGCGACCGCCCGGTCATCGCCACCGGCTGTTCCAGCCCCATCAGCGCCAGCAGGGTCGGCGCGATGTCGGCCAGGCGCCCGTCGGCGAGCCGGACGTCGTGCCGCCCGCTCAGCAGGAGGGGCACCGCGTTCAGCGTGTGCGCGGTGTGCGGCTCGCCGGTGTCCGGGTCGCGCATCAGCTCGCAGTTGCCGTGGTCGGCAGTCACCAGCAGCACGCCGCCCACGCGCCCGACCGCCGCCTCGATCCGGCCGAGCCCCGCATCCACCGCTTCCACCGCCCTGATCGCGGCCCCGAGGTTCCCGGTATGCCCGACCATGTCCGGGTTGGCGTAGTTCAGCACGATCAGGTCGTACAGGCCCCCGTCGATCGCCTCCACCGCCTTGTCCGTCAGCAGCGGCGCCGACATCTCCGGCTGCAGGTCGTAGGTGGCGACCTTGGGCGAGGGGACCATGATCCGGTCCTCGCCCGGCAGCACCGCCTCCCGCCCGCCGTTCATGAAGTACGTGACGTGCGGATACTTCTCGGTTTCCGCCATGCGCAGCTGCCGGCGCCCGGCCCGCGACACCACCTCGCCGATCAGGTCGTCCAGGCTTTGCGGCGGGAACAGCACCGACAGCCGGTCCGCCAGGTCGTCGCTGTAGCGGGTCATCGCCACCACCCCCGCCAGGGTCGGCGCCGGCGGCCGGGGGAACCCCGTGAAATCGAGGTCCAGGATCGCGTTCAGCAGCTCGCGGATGCGGTCGGCCCGGAAGTTGAACGACACGATCCCGTCGCCGTCCTTCATCCCGGCATAACCGTCCAGCACCGTCGGCAGCACGAACTCGTCGGTGACGCCCGCGGCGTAGGCCCGCTCCAGCACCGCGTCCGGATCGGCCGCGCGCGGCCCGTCCGCCAGCACCACCGCGTCGTGCGCCAGCCGTACCCGCTCCCAGCGGGTGTCGCGGTCCATGGCGTAGTAGCGCCCGGACACGGTCCCGAGGCGGCACTGCGTCGGCAGGTCGCGGCGCAGGGCGGCGACGTAGTCGCGGCCGGACTGCGGCGGCGTGTCGCGCCCGTCGGTGAACAGGTGCAGCACCGCCGGCACCTCGTGCGCCGCCAGGATCCGCGCCAGCGCGACCGCATGGTCCTGGTGCGCGTGCACGCCGCCGGGAGAGACCAGCCCCATGAGGTGCGCGGTGCCGCCGTTGCGACGCAGCGCCTCGATCAGTTCGCGCAACGCCGGCGCCTCCGCCAGCGACCCGTCGGCGATCGCGGCGTGGATGCGCGGCAGCTCCTGCATCACCACCCGCCCGGCGCCGATGTTCAGGTGCCCGACCTCCGAGTTGCCCATCTGCCCGTCCGGCAGCCCCACGTCCCAGCCGCAGGTGCGCAGGAACGCGCGCGGTCCCTGCACCCAGAGCCGGTCGAAGGTCGGCGTCGCCGCCTGCGCCACCGCGTTCTCGGTCGCGTCCTCGCGCCAGCCGAACCCGTCCAGGATCACCAGCATGACCGGACGCCTAGCCTGGCGGGGAACGGTGGACGTCATCGGCACTTCCTTCTCAACCCCGCCCGCGACGGGCGGCGTGAGTGTGCCACCAAAACAAAAGGCTGCGAACCGGCGGTCCGCAGCCTCCGGAGCGCGGAACGGATCAGTTCCGCCCGGGCTCTGCGGCGCCCTCGTCGTCCGGACCGGTGCTGCCGCCGATCGACGGCGGGTCGCTGGCCGGGAAGGTGTCCTCCACCGCCTCGTCGACCTTCTCCTCCGTGGTTTCCGGCTCCTCGCCGGCTTCCGGAACCTGCTTCGTGTCGGACATGATCGTTCCTAGCCTGGACGCGTCTCCGAACCAGGACGCAGCCCACCGGCCCGGGTTGCGCCCCGCCGCGCCGCCACCAAGTCTGCTGCCGACATGTCGAAGGAGTGCCACCACATGAGCGACCTGAGCCTGGACGAAGACTCCCTGCGCCAGCGCCTGACCCCGCAGCAATACCACGTGCTGCGCGAGCACGGCACCGAGCGCGCCGGCACCAGCCCGCTGAACTACGAGAAGCGCGACGGCCTGTTCCATTGCGCAGTGTGCGACACGCCGCTGTTCTCGTCCGACACCAAGTACGAGAGCGGCAGCGGCTGGCCCAGCTTCTTCGCCCCGCTGCCCGGCGCCACCGAGACCAGCACCGACAGCAGCCACGGCATGACCCGGGTCGAGGTGCACTGCGCCAAGTGCAAGAGCCACCTCGGCCACGTGTTCCCGGACGGCCCGCTGCCGACCGGCGACCGCTACTGCATGAACGGCGTATCGCTCGCCTTCCAGCCCGCCGGCGGCTGAAAACCGGTCCGGCGGTGGCGGCGCCCTCGCCCGCGGTGGTGGTGGTCGACCATCCGCTGGTGCAGCACAAGCTGACCCGGCTGCGGCAGGCCGACACCGGCACCGCCGAGTTCCGCCGCCTCACCCGCGAGGTCAGCCTGCTGCTGGCCTACGAGGCGACCCGCGACCTGCCGGTGGAAGCGACGGACATCCGCACCCCCCTGGAGCCGGCCACCGGCGCGCGTCTCGCCGGCAGAACGCCCTGCATCGTGTCCATCCTGCGCGCCGGCAACGGCATCCTCGACGGCCTGCTCGACCTGCTGCCCGACGCCGGGGTTGGCCATGTCGGGCTGTACCGCGATCCCCGCACGCTGGACGCGGTCGAGTACTACCTCAAGCTACCGCAGGACCTGGACGGCCGGCACTGCATCCTGGTCGACCCCATGCTGGCGACCGGGCATTCCGCGATCGCCGCGCTGGACCGGCTGAAGGTTGCCGGCGCCACCCGGGTCACCTTCGTCTGCCTGCTGTCGGCGCCGGAAGGGCTCGCCGCCCTTGCCGCCGCCCATCCGGACGTGAAGGTCGTCACCGCCGCGATCGACCGTGGGCTGGACGGGCACGGCTACATACGCCCCGGCCTCGGCGACGCCGGCGACCGGCTGTTCGGAACCCGGTAGCGCCTGCCGCGTCCGGTCCGGGACGCAACAAGCGAAAGGCAGACATCATGGCGGATCACGTTTACCGGGTGGTCGAGCTGGTCGGGTCGTCGGAAACCGGCCTGGAAGACGCGATCAACTCGGCGATCGACAAGGCGGTAAAGACGGTGCGCCACATGCGCTGGTTCCAGGTGGTGGAAACCCGTGGCCACATCGAGAACAACCGCGTCGCGCACTACCAGGTGACGCTGAAGGTCGGCTTCGCGGTCGAGGACGAGGACGTGCACCTGGCGCCGTGAGCGCCCGGTCTCAGGCGCGCCGGACGACGTAGCGCTCGCCGAGCGCCTGCTCGATCTCGCGCGCGTGCAGCGGGTCGCGCGCTTCCAGCATCACCTCCAGCTCCGCCGCCTGGACGCTGGGGGCCGCGAACAGGCGCTGGTGCGACACCTCGATGATGTTGCCGCCACCGTCGCCGATCGTGCTGGCGATGTCCGCCAGCACGCCCGGCCGGTCGGGGATCTCCATCACCAAGCGGAGCAGCCGGCCGTCCCGCAGCAGGGAGCGGAGCAGGGTGTTGGCCAGGATCCGGCTGTCGATGTTGCCGCCGCAGACCGGGATCGCCACCCGTCGTCCGGCGAACAGCTCCGGATGCGACAGCAGGGCCGCGAGCGAGGCGGCGCCGGCGCCTTCCGACACCTGCTTGGCGCCCTCGGCCAGCAGGGTGATGGCGTCCTCGACCGCGCGCTCGGTCACGGTCAGGACGCGCCGCACGTGACGCCGCACCACCTCCAGCGGCAGCCGGCCGATCTGCAGCACCGCGATGCCCTCGGCAATGGTCGCACCCCCCGGCGGCACGATCTCGTCGGCCGGATACGCGGACAGCGAGGCGTAGTTCTCCACCTGGACGCCGATCACTTCCAGCTCCGGCCGCAGCTCGGCAGCCGCGGCGGCGCTGCCCGCGATCAGGCCGCCGCCGCCGATCGGCACCACCAGCGCGTCCAGCGGCCCGGCATCCTCCAGCAGCTCCAGCGCCAGCGTGCCCTGTCCGGCCATCACCGCTAGGTCATCGTACGGGTGGACGAACACGCGCCCCTCGCTCTCGCACAGCGCGTTCGCATGCGCCGTGGCCTCGGCGAAGCTCACCCCGTGCAGTACCACGCGGGCGCCCCAGGCGGCGGTGCGCGTGACCTTGGCGGCGGGGGTGAAGCGCGGCATCACGATCACGGCGTCGATGCCGAGCAGGCTCGCGTGCCGCGCGACCCCCTGCGCATGGTTGCCGGCCGACACCGTGATGACGCCCCGCCTGCGTTCGTCCGGGTCGAGCAGGGCGAGCTTGTTGGCCGCCCCGCGCTCCTTGAACGAGCCCACCGGCTGCAGGTTGTCCAGCTTGAGCGTGACGGCGGCGCCGGTGGCGCGGGACAGCGCCTGGCTGGCGACGGTGGGCGTGCGGATCACGCGGGACGCGATCCGCGCCTGCGCCGCCCGCACCTCCGCGAGCCCGATCACGACCGGTCCTAGCCGTAGGAGATGGACAGGATCTCGTAGGTCCGGTCGCCACCAGGCGCCGGCACCGAAACGGTGTCGCCCTTCTTCTTGCCGATCAGCGACTTCGCCAGCGGCGCCGACACCGACAGCAGCCCCGACTTGATGTCCGCCTCATACACGCCGACGATCTGGTAGGACACCTCCTTGTCCGTCTCCTCGTCCACCAGCTTGACCTGCGCGCCGAACTTGACGTGGTCGCCCGACAGGGTGTGCGGCTCGATCACCTCGACCATCGAAACGATCTCCTCGAGCTCGCCGATCCGGCCCTCGATGAAGGACTGCCGGTCGCGCGCCGCGTCGTACTCCGCGTTCTCCGACAGGTCGCCATGGCTGCGCGCCTCCGCGATCGCCCGGATCACGGCCGGCCGCTCCTCGCTCTTGAGCTTGCGGAGTTCTTCCTCCAGCCGCTGCAGGCCGCGGCCGGTCATCGGGAATTTCTGCAACGAAGGCGTCCTTGATTATGATCGTGTCACGGAACGGACGAAGCGGCTGCGGGCGGCAAACCCGGGCGCTGCGCCTGTAGAAGCGTCTCGGGTCCGCTCAGAACGATCCGTAAAAGTAGGACTGCAGCGGGGCGACTTCAAGCGGCCCGGCCCGCAGGGCGGCTATGGCGTAGACGGCGGCACGGGCCCCGGCAATGGTGGTGAAGTGCGGCACGCCTGCCGTCAGGGCGCTGCGCCGGATGTCGAAGCTGTCCGCCACCGACTGCGCGCCGGCGGCCGTGTTGATCACCATCTGCACGTCGCCGGAGCGGATCGCGTCGACGCAGTGCGGCCGGCCTTCCAGCACCTTGTTGACCACCCCGGCCTCGATCCCGGCCTCGCGCAGGGTGGACGCGGTGCCGCGCGTCGCCAGCAGCGAGAACCCCATCCCGACCAAGCGGCGGCCCAGTGCCGCGATCGCCGCCTTGTCGCCGTTGCGCACCGACAGGAACACCTGGCCCGCCAGCGGCAGCTTCACCCCGGCGCCGAGCTGGGCCTTGGCGAAGGCGCGCTCGAAGCTCCCGTCCAGGCCAATCACCTCGCCGGTGGAGCGCATCTCCGGCCCCAGGATCACGTCCACGCCGGCAAAGCGGGCAAACGGGAACACCGCCTCCTTGACCGCGACGTGCGGCGCGATGGCGCGGTCGTCGAGGCGGAACTCGGACAGCCTAGCGCCCGCCATCACCCGGGCGCCGATCTTGGCCACCGGCACCCCGGTCGCCTTGGCCACGAACGGCACCGTGCGCGACGCGCGCGGGTTCACCTCCAGCACGTAGATCGAGTCTCCCTTGATGGCATATTGCACGTTCATCAGCCCGACGATGCCGAGCTCGCGCGCCATCGCCTCGGTCTGGTCCTTCAGCTCGGCAACCGTGGCGGGCGACAGCGAGTACGGCGGCAGCGAGCAGGCGCTGTCGCCGGAATGGATCCCGGCCTCCTCGATGTGCTCCATGACGCCGGCGACGTACACCTGCGTGCCGTCGCAGATGCAGTCGACGTCCACCTCGATCGCGTCGTTCAGGTAGCGGTCGATCAGCACCGGCCCGGACGCCACCTCCGGCCCCGCCAGCTGCAGCGCCACGCGCATGTAGCGCTGCAGGCTTCCCCGGTCGTGCACGATCTCCATCGCCCGCCCGCCCAGCACGTAGGACGGCCGGATCACCACCGGATAGCCGATGCGCTCGGCGACGGTCTCGGCCTCCGCGGCCGACCGGGCGATGCCGTTCTCCGGCTGGCGCAGGCCCAGCGTGCGCAGCATGGCCTGGAACCGCTCGCGGTCCTCGGCGCGGTCGATCGCGTCGGCCGGCGTGCCCAGGATCGGGATGCCGGCCGCTTCCAGCGACTGGCTCAGCTTGAGCGGCGTCTGCCCGCCGTACTGCACGATGCAGCCGAGCACGGTACCCGCCTCCTGCTCCCGCCTGATCAGCGCCACCACGTCCTCGTCGGTCAGCGGCTCGAAGTACAGCCGGTCCGAGGTGTCGTAGTCGGTGGACACGGTTTCCGGGTTGCAGTTGACCATGATCGTCTCGTAGCCGGCCTCGCGCAGCGCGTAGGCGGCGTGGACGCAGCAGTAGTCGAACTCGATCCCCTGGCCGATGCGGTTCGGCCCGCCGCCGAGGATGACGATCTTGCTCCGCTCCGTCGGCTCGCTTTCGCATTCCGGCTGCCCATAGCCGCCCTCGTAGGTCGAGTACATGTAGGGCGTGGCGGAGGCGAACTCGGCAGCGCAGGTGTCGATGCGCTTGTACACCGGGCGCACCCCAGCCTGCATACGCAGCGCGTGCACGGCGACAGCGTCGGTGCCGGACAGCACGCCGAGGCGCGCGTCGGAGAACCCCATCGCCTTGAGTCGGCGCAAGCCCTGCGCGTCCCGCGGCAGCCCGCCCTGCTCAATCCGCCGTTCCGCCGCCACCACCTTTTCCAGCTCGCGCAGGAACCACGGGTCGAACCGGGTGCTCTCGTGGATCTCCGCCACCGACAAACCCGCACGCAGCGCCTGCGCCGCCATCAGCAGCCGGTCCGGCTTCGGCTGGCTCAGCGCCGCGCGGAACGCGTCCGCGCCGCCGTCACCCGGCACCTCGACCGGATCGAGCCCGGTGAGGCCCGTCTCCATCGAGCGCAGCCCCTTCTGCAGCGCCTCAGTGAACGACCGGCCGATCGACATCGCCTCGCCGACCGACTTCATGCTGGTGGACAACAGGGCAGGGGATCCGGGGAACTTCTCGAAGGTGAAGCGCGGGATCTTGATCACCACGTAGTCGAGCGTCGGCTCGAACGCCGCGGGCGTGGTGCCGGTGATGTCGTTGGCGAGCTCGTCCAGCGTGTAGCCGACCGCGAGCCTGGCCGCAACCTTGGCGATCGGGAACCCGGTCGCCTTGGACGCCAGCGCCGAGGAGCGCGACACACGCGGGTTCATCTCGATCACCACCATGCGCCCGTCGAGGGGGTTGACGCCGAACTGCACGTTGGAGCCGCCGGTGTCGACGCCGATGCGGCGCAGGCAGGCGATCGAGGCGTCGCGCATGCGCTGATATTCCTTGTCGGTCAGCGTCAGCGCCGGCGCCACCGTCACGGAGTCTCCCGTGTGGATCCCCATCGGATCGATGTTCTCGATCGAGCACACGATGATGCAGTTGTCGGCGCTGTCGCGCACCACCTCCATCTCGTACTCCTTCCAGCCGAGCACGCTTTCCTCGACCAGCACCTCGGTGGTGGGCGAGGCTTCCAGCCCGCCGGACACGATCTGCTCGAACTCGGCGCGGTTGTAGGCGATGCCGCCGCCGGTTCCGCCCAGGGTGAAGGAGGGACGGATCACCGCCGGCAGCCCCACCTGCGCCAGCGCGTCGCGCGCCTCGGCGAGCGTGTGCGCGATCACGCTGCGCGGGCTCTCGATGCCGATGGCGGTCATGGCGTCGCGGAACTTCAGCCGGTCCTCCGCGCGGTCGATCACCTCCGCCTTCGCGCCGATCAGCTCGACCCCGTGCGCCTCCAGGAACCCCGACGCGTGCAGCGCCATCGCCGTGTTGAGCGCGGTCTGCCCCCCCATGGTGGGCAGGATCGCGTCCGGGCGCTCGCGCAGGATGATCCGCTCGACGAACTCGGGCGTGATCGGCTCGACATAGGTCGCGTGCGCCAGCCCCGGGTCGGTCATGATGGTGGCAGGGTTGGAGTTCACCAGGATCACCCGGTAGCCCTCGTCGCGCAGCGTCTTGCAGGCCTGCGCGCCGGAATAGTCGAACTCGCAGGCCTGGCCGATGACGATCGGGCCTGCGCCGATGATCAGGATGGACTGGATGTCTGTCCGCTTGGGCATGGTGCGAGGCGACCTTCAGGAGGAGGACGATGCAGGAACTGGTCGAACAGCGTCACAGTGCAGCCGGTGTTTCCGTGCGCCGGGTTGTAGATCATGCCCTTGCGGATCAGCCCGCCGCGCAGCGGCGCCACCGACCGCGCCCCGTGCCCGCCGCCAGCGCCACCTCGCCGGCACGCTGCGCGCCGTCGATGACGCTCTTCGCCACCGGCCCCAGAAGAAGGCGCCTACCGGCGAGCTCCGACGCCAAGGCGCCGGCACCCGGGACAAGCGGATCGCCCATCAGGTTCATGGCGGAAGGTCAGAAGCTACCAAGCGACGTCCCTAGACCTGCGCGACCTTCCTCGGACCGTTCCGCATCATGTCCACGAAGCGCTCGAACAGGTGGAAGCTGTCGGAGGGACCCGGGCTCGCCTCCGGATGGTACTGCACCGAGAAGGCGGGCAGCCGCGTGCTGGCGATCCCCTCGTTGGACCCGTCGAACAGACTGACATGGGTCACCCGCACGTCGTCGGGCAGGCTCCCGTCGTCCACCGCGAAGCCGTGGTTCTGGCTGGTGATCTCCACCCGGCCGGTCGCGAGGTCCTTGACCGGCTGGTTGGCGCCGCGATGCCCGCGGTCGAGCTTGAAGGTCCGCCCGCCCAGCGCCAGCGCCAGCAGCTGGTGCCCGAGGCAGATGCCGAACACCGGGGTGCCGGCATCGAGCACGCCCCGGATCGCCGGCACCGCGTATTCCGCCGTCGCCGCCGGGTCGCCCGGACCGTTGGACAGGAACACCCCGTCCGGCGCGTGCCGCAGGATGTCCTCGGCCGACGCGTCGGCGGGCACCACCGTCACCCGGCAGCCCGCCTGCACCAGGCCGCGCAGGATGTTGCGCTTGGCGCCGTAGTCCACCGCGACCACGTGCCTCGCCGACGCGTCCGGCCGTCGCCGCGCCTCGCCGGTGCCGGTCCAGGTCCCCTCGTCCCACGCGTAGCTCTGGGTGCAGGACACCAGCCGGGCCAGGTCCATGCCTTCGAGCCCGGGCCAGTCCGCCGCTGCCTGGCGGAGTGCCGCCAGGTCGAACGATCCGCCGGCCGGATGACACAGCACCGCCGTCTGTGGCCCCTTGTCGCGGATGCGCCGGGTGAGGGCGCGCGTGTCCACGCCGCTGATGCCGGGAATGGAGCGGGCCTTGAGCCACCCGTCCAGGGTCTGGGTGGAGCGCCAGTTCGACGGCTCGGTCAGGTCCTCCCGCACCACCAGGCCGCACGCCGCGACGTTGGTCGCCTCGTCGTCCTCGCCGGTGGTGCCGACGTTGCCGATATGGGGAAAGGTGAAGGTGATGATCTGCCCGGCGAAGGAGGAATCGGTCAGCGTTTCCTGATAGCCGGTCATCCCGGTGGAGAAGCAGATCTCCCCTACCGACCGCGCGGCCTCGGCATGGGCACCGAAGCCCCGGCCCCACAGCACGGTGCCGTCCGCCAGCACCAGCACCGCCGTGGCGCCGTCTGGCGGCGCGTCCGGACCGGCGTCCGGAGCGCCCGCGTCCCGCTCGACCTCCAGCGGAACGTCGGACAGGTCGTGCACGCCGAGGCCGGTGACGCGCAGGATCGCGCTCCAGTGCTTGGGCGGCACCGCACCGGCCTGCCGCCACTTGCGGATCGCCTCGGTGCCGACGCCGGCCAGCAGCGCCGCCTGCGCCGGGCCGCCCAGCCGTTCCAGGATCGCCTCCACCGACAGCGCCATGATAAGAGCCTCCAGCCTCGCCACCGAGGCAGTAGCAAGTTTCCCGCCACCTGGGAAGAATTTTCCCGGCCGCGCAGCGTCTGGAAGTTCTTTCCACCGTTTCAGGCGGCGGATCAGGAGGTCGCCATGACTCTGCGTGCCCGCTTCACCGACGGCCTCAAGACGGCGATGAAGGCCGGCGACAGCGCCCGCGTGTCCACGCTGCGCATGATGCTGGCCCGGCTCAAGGACCTCGACATCGCCGCCCGCCCGAAGGGGATCGAGCAGATCGGCGACGACGAGATCGTGTCCATGCTGCGCAACATGGTGAAGTCGCGCTCGGAGTCGTCCGCGCTCTACCTCCAGGGCGGCCGCGGCGAGCTCGCCGCCAAGGAGGACGCCGAGATCGTGGTGATCGAGGAGTTCCTGCCCGCACCCATGGACGACGCGGCGCTGGTGATGGCGGTGGCCGACGCCGTGGCCGAAACCGGCGCCGGCTCGATGAAGGACATGGGCCGCGTGATGGCGGCGCTGAAGGCCCGGCACGGCGCCGCCCTCGACCTCGGCCGCGCCAACGCGCTGGTCAAGGCGCGGCTGGGCTGACGCCCGGTTCGGCTCCCTCCTCCGGGGCGCGGCCGCCGCGCGAGGCCGCTATCTCAGGTGGACCATCCTGTTCCCGAGCGCCGGCTGGACGAACAGGATGCCGAGCGGATAGGAGATCCACACCCGGTTGAAGTGGAAGAAGTCGTCGCCGAGCAGCGTGTAGCTGGTCGCTATGTCGGCCACGGCGAACGGGAAGTTGTTCATCGTTTCCGCACCGATCTCGAGGCTGCCGAAGCGGTGCAGCCGCAGATCAACCTGGTCGATCGCTCCATGGATGCTCCGCGCGATCCGACGGTCCGCCTCGAGCGCGTCGCGGGTGATGCCGATGCGCTTGGCGTCGGACCGGCTGACCAGCGTCAGCGGGGCGCCAGAGTCGAGCTGCGCCGTCACCGGAACGCCGTTCACCTTGAGGTCGATGACGATGGCGGTGCCTTCCAGCCGGAACGGCACCTCGAAGGCGACGCCGTCGAACGGCTCGATCCGGGCACCGCACGCACGCAGCCTGTGAAGTGCGACGTGATGGTCCGGCATGTCGATGTCGACGTCGTAGTTCGACAGGAAATCGGCCCCGAACAGGCCGAACACCGGCACCCCGCCGATCGAGCCTTTCAGGCTGCTCGCGACGGGCAGGTCGAGGTCGGTTGCCCGGCCGTTGCCCAGTTCCAGCCGGTGGATCGTCACGACCGGGACCAGCGCGACCCCGCCGACCCCGCCGAGCGGAATCCGCGGCCGATCGGGATCGGCACGAAGGGCGTAGTGCTCCGCCGCGGCCGGCGTGATGATCGAGGTCTGCGCGCCGGTATCGATCAGCAGCACCACCCTGCTGCCGTTGAGCCTGGCTTCCACCGCCGGCCGCCACACCGGCAGCAGCGGCAGGCTTGCCACGGTCTCCACCCTGCAGGTCGCCGGGCCGCCACCGCCGTCGCATCCGGCCAGCAGGAGGCTCGCGAGCAGGCAGCACAGGACACGTCCGACCATAACGCCTTCCTGCACGCCGCACCGTTCGATCGGAGGCCGTCATTATATTTTTTGCGAAACGAGAAGGCAAACCGTCCCGCCCCGGTTGGGGTTCCGGCCGGAACGCCCGGCCGCGACGCCTGGGCGATGGACCTGGGCCGGACCGCCTCCTACAACCGAAGCGATGGCCTTCGACCCCGCCTTCCTGGACGAGCTGCGTGCCCGCACGCCGATCGCGGCGGTGGTGGGGCGCAGGACTAGGCTCACCCGGTCGGGACGGCAGTTCAAGGGATGCTGCCCGTTCCACGGCGAGAAGACGCCGTCCTTCTACGTCTACGACGACCACTTCCACTGCTTCGGCTGCGGCGCGCAT
>CAXTOD010000063.1:0-12016 GCA_964245705.1 uncultured Acetobacteraceae bacterium | reverse complement strand
AGGCGCCGCCGGCGGCGATGCTGGCGCGGATCGACGACGCGATCGGGGCGGTGGCGGCACAGGTCGAGGCGGCGCCGGATCGCGCCGACGCCGAGCACATCGCCGTGTTCGCCCGGGCGCTGATCGACCGGCGCGAGGAGGCGATCCTGGGGCCGGCGGTGCTGGACCCGTTCTTCGCCGACGCGCTGGACGCGGCGCCCGAGCCCGACCGGCTGCCGCTCGCCGTGGCCCGCGCCGGCTTCGTGTCGCACGGCATGGGCCTCGCCCACACCCACGTGCGGCTGAACGCCACACAGCTGCACAACGTCGCCCGGCAGCGGCTGGGCATCCAGGACAGCCCGGAGAACCCGGCGCAGCGGCGCGCCCTGCTGACGGAGATCAACGAGGCGCTGTCCGACGTGCACGCGGTGCCGGTGGATTTTGGCGCGCTGTTGTCCGAGCAGGCGTCGGCGGCGCGGCTGATGATGACGGTGACGCAGATCGTCAAGCACGTCGACGAGGCGAGCCCGGTGCGCTTCCTGATCGCCGAGACCGAGAGCGGCTACACCCTGCTGGTGGCGCTGTGGCTGGCGCGGCTGTTCGGGATCGAGGACCAGGTCGAGATCTCGCCGCTGTTCGAGACGCGGGACGCGATGATGAACGGCGCGCGGGTGGTGGAGGAGGCGCTGCGCTCGCGGCACTGGCGCGACTACCTGCGGCGCACCGGCCGGCTCGCGCTGCAGTTCGGGTATTCGGACAGCGGGCGCTATGTCGGCCAGCTCGCCGCGACCTACCTGGTCGAGCGGCTGCGGCTGAAGATCGCGGACCTGCTGGCCGCGCGGGGCCTGGCTGACGTCGAGGTGATCCTGTTCGACACCCATGGCGAGAGCATCGGCCGCGGCGGCCACCCGTTCGCGCTGGCGGACCGGCTGGACTACCTGTCCACCCCGCACGCGCGGCTGGCGTTCGCGGGTGCCGGCATCGCCTGCCGCGAGGAGTCCGCGTTCCAGGGCGGCGACGGCTACCTGCTGTTCGGCACGCCCGAGCTGGCGGACGCCACGATCGGCACCATCGCCGAGCACGCCTTTGCCAGCATGCGGCGCGAGAACGACCCGATCTACGACCAGCCGGACTTTTCCGCCGACTTCTTCTCCACGATCGGGCTCGGCATGACCGAGCTGGTGGAGGACCCGGGCTATGCCGCGCTGCTGGGCGCGTTCGGGCCGGCGCTGATCGACCGCACCGGCTCGCGGCCGGCGGCGCGGCAGAGCGATGCCGCAGGCGGTGCGGCGCGGATCCGGCACCCGCGCGAGCTGCGCGCGATCCCGAACAACGCCATCCTGCAGCAGCTCGGCTGGTGCGCGAACACGCTGCAGGGGCTGGGGCTTGCCGCCGCGCGGCACCCGGAAACCTTTGAGGAGTTCCTGACCGGCAGCCCGCGCTTCCGGCGGGCGCTCGACTTTGCCAGCCACGCGCTGGCGCATTCCGACCGCGACGTGCTGCGCGCGATCGTGCTGACGCTGGATCCGGGCGTCTGGCTCGACCGCGCCGCGCACGAGGCCGAGCCCTCGCGGCGCAACGCCCTGGTGACGCTGAGCCAGGGGCTGGAGCGGCTCGACCTGTGGGCCGACACGCAGTCGATGTTCCGGCGCATCCAGGCGGACCACCTGGCGCTGCGTGCCGCCTGGCCGGACGCGCCGCGCATGGCGGCGCCGGAGATCCTGCTGCACGCGATCCGCCTCACCCTGATCGAGCGGATCTGGCTGCTCGCCACCCGCATCCCGTACTTCTCGCCGCGCGACGGCTTCACCCGGGAAGCGCTGGATGACCAGGTGCTCCGGCTGGAGATCCCGGGCGTGCTGCGGCAGATGGCGGAGATCTTCCCGCAGGCGACGGAGGAGGCGGTGCCGCTGGACTTCCGCGAGCCGACCGGGCCGCGCGCCGCCCATGCCTATACCCGCGAGAACGCCGAGATCTTCGAGCCGATGCGCCAGCTGTTCGAGCTGCTGCGCGAGATCAGCGTCGCGGTGATGCACGGCGTCGGCGCGTTCGGCTGAGTCCGGCGTCCTGGACTTGGGCATTCCAAATTCGGGCATCCTGGGATCGGGCATCCCGGATCCCGGGCCGGGCACGCCCGGCCGCCGGCGCCCCTGGCGGCTGACCGAGCCGCCGCCGCCGCACGGAACGCCGCTGCCGGCGGCGCCGGGGATCCGGCGCATCGTCGCCCCGAACCCGGGGCCGATGACCTATCACGGCACCAACACCTGGCTGGTGGACTGGCCTGGCGGCACGCTGGTGATCGACCCGGGCTGCGACGATCCGGCGCATCTCGATGCCATCCTGGCCGAGGCGCAGGGCTGCGTGTCGCACATCCTGCTGACCCACACTCATCACGACCATCTCGGCGGTGCGGAGGCGCTGTCGCGTCGCAGCGGGGCGCCGGTCGCCGGCCACCGACGCAGCGCCCATCCGCAGTTCCAGGCGCCGCTCGGCCTCGGCGAGGGCGACCGGATCGGCAGCCTCGCCGTGCTGGACACGCCGGGCCACGCCATGGACCACCTCTGCTTCGCCACCGCGGACGGCATCCTGTTCACCGGCGACCACGTGATGGGCTGGTCCACCTCCGTGGTGCCGCCGCCGCCTGCAGGGGACCTCCAGCTGTTCATCGCCAACCTCCTGCGCGTGCGCGACCGCGGCGACCGGCTGATGCTGTCGGCGCACGGCCCGGCGATCGGGCACCCGCGCGCGCTGGTGCAGAGCCTGCTCGACCACCGCCAGGCGCGGGAGGCGTCGATCGCGTCGGTGCTGACCACGACGCCGCAGCCCTTCGAGACGGTGTTCGGGCGGGCCTACCGCAACCTGCGCCCGACCCTCCACGCGCCCGCGCGGGCCAACCTGCTGTCGCACCTGATCAAGCTCGAAGCCGACGGCCTTGCGGTGCACGACGCGCAAGGCTGGCGCTCCTCCGGATGATCCCGTAATCGGTCAGGCATCCCGACCGAGGACCCTGCCTTGATCCGATCCCTGCTGCTGACGACGGCGCTGCTGACGGCGTCGCCGCTCCCGTTCGCGACTCCCGCACGCGCCGACACCACCACCGTGAAGATCTCCAAGACCGACCATCCGGTCCCGCACCTGGAAAGCGACGAGGCGGGCAGCGACGCGAGCGTCGATGCGGGCGGCCAGCACGTGGACTACCATGCGGTCGCCGGCACCCTGGTGGTGCATCCCCGCGGCTGGGACGACGCGGCCAAGACCGGCACGGATGCGGACAAGTCCACCGACGACAACAACCCGACCGCGGAAGCGTCGATGTTCTACGTCGCCTATTTCCGCAAGAACGTGAAGGCTGAGAACCGGCCGATCACGTTCCTGTACAACGGCGGCCCGGGCTCGGCGACGGTATGGCTGCACATGGGAGCGCTCGGGCCGCGTCGTGTGGTGACGCTCGACCACAGTCACGGACCGGCAGCACCCTACCAGCTGGTCAACAACGACCAGAGCCTGATGGATGCGAGCGACCTGGTGTTCGTCGACGCGCCCGGCACCGGCTTCTCGCGCATCGCCGGCAAGGACAAGGAGAAGAGCTTCTTCGGCGTCGACCAGGACGCATACGCGTTCGACCAGTTCATCACCACCTTCCTGTCCAAGTACGGCCGCTGGAACTCGCCCAAGTACCTGTTCGGGGAAAGCTACGGCACCACCCGCTCGGCGGTGCTGGCCAACGAACTGGAACAGGACAACGTCGACCTCAACGGCGTGATTCTGCTGTCGCAGATCCTCAGCTTCGACCTCAGCGTGGACGGGCCGCTGGCCAACCCGGGCATCGACCTGCCCTACGTCACGGCGCTGCCGACCTATGCCGCCACCGCCTGGTACCACCACAAGCTGCCGGGCACGCCGCCCGCCGACCTGCCGTCCTTCCTCGCCGAGGTCGAGGCCTACGCCAGCACCGACTATGCGGCCGCGCTGCAGCAGGGGGCGCTGCTGGACCACGACCATCTCGAGGCGGTGGCCAGGAAGCTGAACCAGTACACCGGGCTGCCGGTGGCATACCTGGAAAAGGCCAACCTGCGCGTCGATGGCGGCATGTTCGAGAAGACCCTGCTCAGCGACGACACCAGCACCACCGGCCGGTTCGACACCCGCTTCGCCGGCCCCAGCATGGACCCGCTGGCGAAGGAGGCGGAGTACGACCCGCAATCGGCGGCGATCAGCTCGGCCTACGTGTCGGCGTTCAACGACTACGTGCGCCGGCAGCTCGGCTACGGCGGCACCAGGGCGTACAAGTCCGAGATCCAGATCGACAACTGGGACATGAAGCACCAGCAGCCGAACATGCCGCAGCCGTCGACCGGCTCGCTCAACGTGATGCCGGACCTGGCGGCGGCGATGGTGTACAACCCAAACCTCAAGGTGCTGCTCAACCAGGGCTACTACGACCTTGCCACCCCGTATTTCGAGGGCGAGTACGAGATGCGCCACCTGCCGATGCCGCGTGCGCTGCAAGGCAACATCGAGTTCCGCCACTACGAGTCCGGGCACATGGTCTACGCGCACCAGGACTCGCTGCAGCAGCTGCACGACAACGTCGCCGACTTCATCCGCAGGACGCAGGCGGGCGGTGGAACAGCCAGGTCGCCGGCGTCCGGCAGGCAGGCCGGCTGAGGCATGACCGGATCAGTTAATGTCGAGGTGCCTTCCGAGGCAGGCGGCGCCGTGGTCGAGATGCCGACGGCCCTCGCGTCCGGCAGAGCCGATCGTCGGGAACGATGTGAAAGCCGTCGGCCGCGAGGAGGTAGCGGGACGGCCCGGCGGAACCGCGCTCGTCCAACTGCCCGAAGACGATGACCAAGCGGCCGTCGTTCCGGTAGCGAACGGGCTGGAGCATCCTGATGGGCCAGCTGCTGATCGTCCCTGGAAGCCACCGGACATCTCCGGTCGAGGCATCGACCGAAGCCAGGCGGATACAGCCGGCACCGCAGCCTGTTTCTGCAAGGATGAAGTGGCCGGCTGCGTCCATTCGGTTCCTGTTGATGGTCCACAGCAGGTCATCGGCATGATCATGCGTCAGCTGATCATTCCCGCGAAGGACCGAAGGCGTCCCGTACTTGGCAGGGAGGGCCGGATAGCAGTCAAATGCCTTGTCGACGGATGTCGCCCAGGCCTCGCCTGCGCTTACGAGAACGATGCCGAGGCAGAGGATGCGACCTAACACCAGTGGCGCATCTCCTCCTTCATGTCCAACTACGGCGTCGTCATGCCCAACATGAGAAAGGCCGGTTCCTCGCGGGACCGGCCTTTCCTTAAGCCTCGAGTGCCGCGTGATCAGGCCGACTTGGCCATGATCTCGTCGGCGATGTTGCGCGGCACCGGGTCGTAATGGTGGAACTGCATGGTGAACGACGCGCGGCCCTTGGTCATGGAGCGCAGGTGCGAGATGTAGCCGAACATCTCCTTCAGCGGCACCTGGGCGCGGACCAGCACCGTCGAGCCCGAACTTTCCTGGTTCTGGATCTGGCCGCGGCGGCGGTTCAGGTCGCCGACCACGTCGCCGACATGGTCCTGCGGGGTGGTGCACTCGACGTCCATGATCGGCTCCAGGATCACCGGGCTCGCGCGCTTCATGCCCTCGCGGAAGCAGGCCTTGGCGGCGATCTCGAATGCCAGCGCGGACGAATCGACGTCGTGGTACTTGCCGTCGAGCAGGGTGTACTTGAAGTCCACCGTCGGGAAGCCGGCCAGCACGCCGGTCGAGGCCTGCACCTTGATGCCCTTCTCGACCGCCGGGATGTACTCCTTCGGCACCGTGCCGCCGACCACCTTGTTCTCGAACGAGATGCCGACGTTGCGCTCCACCGGGGCGAACTCGATCTTCACCTCGGCATACTGGCCCGACCCGCCGGACTGCTTCTTGTGGGTGTAGGTCTCGACGTGCGGCTTGGTGATGGTCTCGCGGTAGGCCACCTGCGGCGCGCCGATGTTGGCGTCCACGCCGTACTCGCGGCGCAGCCGGTCGATGATGATCTCCAGGTGCAGCTCGCCCATGCCGGACAGGATGGTCTGGCCGGTCTCCTGGTCGGTCTTGAGGCGCAAGGACGGGTCCTCGCCGGCGAGCTTCTGCAGCGCCAGCGTCATCTTCTCGACCGCCTCCTTGGTCTTCGGCTCGACCGAGATGTCGATCACCGGCACCGGGAACGCCATGCGCTCCAGCACCACCGGGTCGGACGCGTCGGCCAGGGTGTCGCCGGTGCCGGTGTCCTTCAAGCCCACGAAGGCGGCGATGTCGCCGGCCTGCACTTCCTTGATCTCGGCACGCTTGTCGGCGTGCATCTGGAACATGCGGCCGATGCGCTCCTTGTGGTCCTTGGTGGTGTTCAGCACCTGGTCGCCGGACTTCAGCGAGCCGGAATACACGCGCACGAAGGTCAGCGTGCCGTACTTGTCGTTGATGATCTTGAAGGCGAGGCCGGAGAAGCTGCCCTTCGGGTCGACCTTGATCAGGCGGCGGGTGCTCGGGTCGGCATCCTCCTGGCCCTCCTCGGCGGCGACGCGGATGCCCTCGCGGTCGTCCGGCGCGGGAAGGTAGTCGAGCACGGCGTCGAGCAGCGGCTGCACGCCCTTGTTCTTGAACGCGGTGCCACACAGCACCGGGCGGAACGCGCCGGAGATGGCGCCGGCCTTGATGCAGCGCTTCAGGGTCGCGACGTCGACGTCGCCCTTGTCGAAGTACTCCTCCATCGCCTCGTTGTCGACGGAGAGCGCGGTGTCGAGCAGCAGCTGGCGCGCCTCGGCGGCGCGCTCGGCGAGCTCGGCCGGGATCGGCTCGTCATGGAACTTGGCGCCGAGCTCGCCGCCTTCCCAGATGATCGCCTTCATCTCGACCAGGTCGACGACGCCGACAAAGGTGTCCTCGATGCCAATCGGCAGCTGCAGCGGCAGCGCCACGATGTCGAGCTTCTCCTTCAGCGTGTCGAACGCGCGGTAGAAGTCGGCGCCGGTGCGGTCCAGCTTGTTGATGAAGATGATGCGCGGCACGTTGTAGCGGTCGGCGAGACGCCAGTTGGTCTCGGACTGGGGCTGCACGCCGGCCACGCCCTCGATGATGAAGATGGCGCCATCGAGCACGCGCAAGGACCGGTTCACCTCGATGTTGAAGTCGATGTGGCCGGGGGTGTCGATGATGTTGATGCGGTGGTCCTTCCACTCGCACGTCACCGCGGCCGAGGTGATGGTGATCCCCCGCTCGCGCTCCTGCTCCATGTAGTCGGTGGTGGTGTTGCCCTCGTGGACCTCGCCGATCCGGTGCGACACGCCGGTGTAGTAGAGGATCCGCTCCGTGGTCGTGGTCTTGCCCGCGTCGATGTGCGCGGTGATGCCGATGTTGCGGATCTTGGACAGGTCGGACACGGTTCGGGCTCCTCAAACCAGAAAGGCGCGACGGGACCGGGGCCCCGCGCGCCTTCCGGGGCCGCGGGCGACGCCCGATCGGCCGAAAGACTATTCGGGCCCTCACATGCGCGAGATGCCCCGGATTTGCAAGGAGGAACCGGGCGGCGATGCGCCCGGGACCGGGTCCTCAGGCGGTGGCGGCGGCCTGCTTCTTCGCCTGCGCGCGCTGGATGCGGCGCTTCAGCGACTGCGCCTCTTCCGGCAGGCGGCGGTTCGGCGTGGTCAGCAGGAACGCGTCCAACCCGCCATTGTGCTCGATGGTGCGCAGCCCGTGCGTGGTGACCCGGATCCGGACCGAGGTGCCCAGCACGTCGGACAGCACCGCCGTCTCCTGCAGGTTGGGCAGGTAGCGGCGGCGGGTCTTGTTGTTGGCGTGGCTGACGTTGTTGCCCGTCAGCACGCCCTTGCCGGTCATCTCGCAGCGGCGCGACATCGTTCGATCCTTAAAGGCTTGGTTCCGTCCCCGCCGGGCGCACCCGACCCGGGGACGAGCGAACGGCACCGGTGCGGGAGCCGGCGTCGTTTGGAACAGGGGCGGCTTATCGCGGAGCCGGTCCGATCCGTCAAGCGTCGTCCGGGCCCGGTCAGGCCCGGCCGGCCTCGCGGTCGTTGGTCGGGTGCAGCTCGCCGGCGCGCACGCTGTTGATCGCGTTCTCCAGCATGCGGACCATCGCCCGCTCGTCCATGGTGCGGGCCAGCAGCCCAAGCGAGCCGCCCAGCAGGGCGGAGGCGATCGCCAGCGGCGGCAGGTTCTCGCCCAGCATGTACTCGATCGCCTTGTCGATCACGGCACCCGCGTGGCTCAGCTCGGCCGGCACCGAGCCGTCCTGTCCCAGGGGTTGTTCTCCTTGCGGCTGTTCCAGGCGCGTTTGTCCGGGGCGTTTGCCGCCGGCCGTCGGGTTCAGGCTCATCTCGTTTCCTCCACAGGCGGCACACATGGATCGCGGGCCGGTGCTATGCCAGGCCGACACTCTGCAGTTCGGGCGAAAGCAGGGTGTCCGCTTCCGCCTCGGCCTCCGCCTCCTCGGACTGCGCCGCCCACATGCGGGCGTAGACGCCGTCCTGCTCCAGCAGGGAGCGGTGGGTGCCGCGCTCGGCGATCCGGCCCTCCACCAGCACCAGGATCTCGTCGGCGTCGACCACCGTGGACAGGCGGTGCGCGATCACCAGGGTGGTGCGGTCGGCCGCCACGGTGCGGAGCGCGGCCTGGATCTCCTGCTCGGTGTGGGTGTCGAGCGCGCTGGTCGCCTCGTCCAGCACCAGCACGCGCGGGTTCTTCAGGATGGTGCGCGCAATCGCCACCCGCTGCTTCTCGCCCCCCGACAGCTTGAGGCCGCGCTCGCCGACCCTTGTGTCGTAGCCGTCCGGCAGGCTGGAGACGAAGTCGTGCACCTGCGCCAGGGCGGCGGCGTGCTCGATCTCGGCCTGGGTGGCGCCGATCCGGCCATAGGCGATGTTGTAGCGGATGGTGTCGTTGAACAGCACCGTGTCCTGCGGCACCACGCCGATCGCGGCGCGCAGGCTGTCCTGGGCGCAGTCCCGCACGTCGTGGCCGTCGATCAGGACCCGGCCGCCAGTCACGTCATAGAAGCGGAACAGCAGCCGGCTCAGCGTCGACTTGCCGGCGCCGGTCGGCCCGACGATGGCGGTGCGGCCGCCCGGCTGCACCGCGAAGCTGACCCCGTGCAGGATCTCGCGGTCCGGCCGGTAGCCGAAGCGCACGGCCTCGAACCGCAGCTCGGCCGGCGGCGCGTCGGCGAGCCGGGCGGGCAGCAACGCCGGCGACGGCGGGTCCTGCACCTCCCGGTCCTCGCCCAGCAGCCGGAACATCTGCTCCAGGTCCACCACGCCCTGGCGCAGGGACGCGTAGACGAAGCCCAGGAAGTTCAGCGGCCCGTAGAGCTGCATCAGGTAGGTGTTGACCAGCACGAACTTGCCGACCGTGAGCCGGCCGGCGGCGACGCCGTTCGCGGCCATCAGCATGATCACCGCCAGCGCCACGGCAATGATGACCGCCTGGCCGAGGTTGAGCATGTTGAGCGAGACCTGGGTGCGCACCGCCGCCCGCTCGTAGCGCGCCTGGGTCTCGTCGTAGCGGCGGACCTCGTGGCGCTCGTTGCCGAAGTACTTGACCGTCTCGAAGTTGAGCAGGCTGTCCAGCGCCTTGGTGCTGGCCTCGCTTTCCACCTCGTTCATGCGCCGCCGGATGCCGATGCGCCAGCCGGTGAAGGCGACCGTGAAGCCGACATACACCACCACCGTGAGCAGGGTGGCCAGCGCGAAGCGCCAATCGAACAGCCGCCAGATCACCGCGGTGACCATCAGCGTTTCCAGCAGGGTCGGCACGATGTTGAACACGCCGAGGCGGAGGATCAGCTCGATCGCCTGGGTGCCGCGCTCGATCGCCCGGGTCACGCCGCCGGTCTGGCGGTCGAGGTGGAAGCGCAAGCTGAGCCCGTGCAGGTGGCGGAAGGTCTGCATCGCCGCGACCCGGATCACCCGCTGCTTGACCGGCGCGAACACCGCGTCGCGCAGCTCGCCGAAGCCGCCGCTGGCGATCCTGAGCAGCCCGTAGCCGAGGATCAGCCCGACCGGCACCGCCAGCAGGTGGGTGGGGTCGCGATGCGACAGCCGGTCGATCGCGCGGGCGTACGCCAGCGGCACGCAGACCGTGGCGATCTTCGCCGCGACCAGCAGCGCCACGGCCGCGACCACGTGCAGGCGGGTCCTGAGGTCCCCGCGCGGCCAGAGATAGGGCAGCAAGCCGCGGACGGTCGCGAGCGCCGTCGGCCGCGACGCCGGTCCGGATGGAGGAATGGTCATGGTCCCGGATGTGGCACCTGATCCGGCGCTTGCAAAGGCGGATGCGGCGATTGCCAACCCCGGGCGACGGCGAAGCGTTGGCTTCGCATGACCAGCCCCTTCCTGCGACACGTCCGGACCTGCAACAATGCCTGCCTGCCCGGCGGGCGGCTGTCCTTCCTGCTCGGCGGCCAGGCGGTCGGGTGGGTGGCGCCGGCACTGGCGCCCGCGCTGGAACGGCACGGTGTCGGTCGCGACGCGGACGCCCTGGTGCTGGAGGACCCGTCTGCCCTGCATCCGCTCGGCGAGGCGCTGGTCCGGGACGGGCTGTTCCGGCACCGCGGGGAACCGTTCGACGTGCGCGCCGATCCGGACGGGCCGGTGCTGGCGACGCTGGACCGCGGCGCCCTGCCCGCCTTCGGCATCCTGGCCGACGGGGTGCACCTGAACGGCCTGGTCGAGCGCGCGGACGGCACGCATCTCTGGGTCGGCAGGCGGGCGGCGAACAAGCTGCTCGACCCGGACAAGCTGGACCACCTGGTCGCGGGCGGAGTCGCGGCCGGCTACGACAGCTGGCGCACGCTGGAAAAGGAGGGCTGGGAGGAGTGCGGGCTGCCCGCCCGGCTGGCCCGCGCGGCGGTTCCGGTCGCCACCATCCGCTACGCCATGGCGCGCGAGGAAGGGCTGCGGCGGGACCGGCTGCACTGCTTCGACCTCGTGCTGCCGGAAGGGTTCCGCCCGGTGGCCAATGACGGCGAGGTGGCGGAGTTCAGCCTGCTGCCGCTGGAGGAAGCGTTCGCGCTGGTGCGCGACACCGACCGGTTCAAGTTCAACGTGAACCTGGTGCTGATCGACCTGTTCCTCCGGCGCGGCCTGATCGACCCGGCGAACCAGGAGGGGGTGCAGCTGAGAAAAAGTCTCGACGGATCGATAGGGGAACAATCCCCGCCACTTGCCGGCTGAAGGTCATCCCGCTTCTCAGCCGCGGGTCGTGAGCCGGATCGTGCGATAACAACGGTCTAGGCGTCACGCCGGGCGTTGGCCGACACCGCGGCGGCTTGGCCGGCGCTTCCCTCAGAACCAGTTTGTTCGCTATACGTTCTCCTGTTGTCAGGAGACGGGAGCGGGCGATGGGGCGTGCCGAGGCGATCGAGGTGCTGCGCGCCCGGATCGGCCGGATGGAACGGTCGGGCGCGGAGACCGGCATCGGGACGTGCCTGCGGTTCGGCGTCGAGGCGATCGACCGGCGGTTCGGGGCAGGCCTGCCGTGCGGCGCCCTGCACGAGGTGCTGGGGCACGGTCCGGACACCGAGCACGGCACCCATCCCAGCCTGCTGATCGCGGGGCTGCTGGCCCGGCACGATCCCGACCGCCCTGTGCTGTGGGCGATGCAGCGGGGCGACCTGTTCCCGCCCGGCCTGGCCGCGGTCGGGCTGCATCCGCGCCGGCTGATCCTGGTCGAGGGCGGCGGCGACGTGCTCGCGGTGATGGAGGAGGCGCTGCGTCATGCGGGGCTGGCGGCGGTGGTCGGCGAGGTGGAGGGCCGGCTCGGGCTGACCGCGTCGCGCCGGCTGCAGCTGGCGGCGGAAGCCTCCGGGGTCGCCGCCTTCGCGATCCGCCGCAGCCGACGGTTCGACGACCCCGCCCTGCTGGCGCCCAGCGCCGCCGCGAGCCGCTGGCGGGTGGCCGCCCTGCCCTCGGCGGAGGCCGGCCTGCTGTCCGGGCGCGCCGTGTGGCGGCTGGAGCTGCTGCGCTGCCGCCAGGCGTCCCCCTTCCACTGGAT
>CAXTOD010000062.1:0-12147 GCA_964245705.1 uncultured Acetobacteraceae bacterium | reverse complement strand
GGGTCCGCGCAGGCTGCCGCGGCCGGGCAGGCTCGGCACCATGCGCGGACCCCGCGCGGCGCGGCGCAGCTCGGGATAGGTCGCCTGTACCACCTCCTTGGGGCCCAGGTTGCCGTTGCCGACCGCGACGTAGAGGTCGGTCAGGGTGTTGCACTTGAGGCCCTTGAGCGCTGCCTCCAGCACCTTCTCCGAGCCGTCGACGCCTTCCTGCCGGAACGCCTTGGCCAGTGCGGCGCGTCCGGCGTCGAGATGGGTTTCGCGCGCCTGGGCAGCGACATGGCGGCGGATGCGGGCGCGCGCCTTGCCGGTGACGACGAAGCGTTCCCAGGCCGGCGACGGGGTGCCGCCGCGGGCGGTCATGATCTCGACCTGGTCGCCGTTCTGCAGCTCGTGGCGCAGCGGCATCAGCCGGCCGTTGACCTTGGCGCCGACGCAGCTGTCGCCGATCTGGCTGTGCACGGCATAGGCGAAGTCGACCGGGGTGGCGCCGCGCGGCAGGGAGATCAGCTGCCCCTTCGGACTGAAACAGAACACTTGGTCCTGGTACAGCTCGAGCCTGGTGTTCTCCATGAACTCGTCCGGGGCGGCCGAGTTCTCCAGGATCTCGAGCAGGTCCTGCACCCAGCGCAGCCGCCTCACCGGCGCGGCACCTCCCTCGCCTGGGCTGTCCTCGCCCAGGCCCTTGTAGGACCAGTGCGCGGCGACGCCGTTCTCGGCCACGTCGTGCATTTCCGGCGTGCGGATCTGCACCTCGATCTTCTGGTTGCGGGGCGAGCGGAGCGTCACGCCGGTGTGCAGGCTCTGGTAGCCGTTGGTTTTGGGCGTGGAGATGTAGTCCTTGAACCGGCCGGCGATGGTCGGGTAGGCGCCGTGCACCGCGCCCAGCGCGACGTAGCAGGCCTCGCGGGTGGGTACCATGACCCGGAACGCCATGATGTCGGACAGCTGCTCGAAGGCGACGTTGCGCTTCTGCATCTTCTCCCAGATGGAGAAGGGCGACTTTTCGCGTCCCGTCACCTCCGCCTGCGGCACGCCGGCATCGGCGCACAGGCGGGCGAGCTCGCAGCGCACCTCCTCGATCACGTCGGCGCCCTGCCCGCGCAGGTAGTTCAGCCGCGCCCGGATGGTGGCGTTGTGCTCCGGCTCCAGCTCGGCAAAGGACAGGTCCTGCAGCTCGGTCTTGACCTTGTCCATGCCGATGCGGCCGGCCAGCGGCGCATAGATGTCCATGGTCTCGGACGCGATGCGCTGCCGGCGGGAGTTCTCGCGCACGCAGTTCAGGGTGCGCATGTTGTGCAGCCGGTCGGCGAGCTTGACCACCAGCACGCGGATGTCGCGGCTCATCGCCAGCACCAGCTTGCGGAAGTTCTCCGCCTGCTTGGTGCGGTCCGACTGCAGCTCCAGCCGGTTCAGCTTGGTGACGCCGTCCACCAGGGCCGCCACGGTGGGCCCGAACTGCGCCTCGAGCTGCGGCAGCTTCAGCCCGGTGTCCTCGACCGTGTCGTGCAGCAGCCCGGTGCAGATGCTGGCGACGTCGAGGCGGAACCCGGCCAGCATGCCGGCGACGGCCAGCGGATGGACGATGTAGGGCTCGCCGTTGTCGCGACGCTGTCCCTCGTGCGCCCTGCTGGCCAGGACGAAGGCGCGTTCGATCGCATCGGTGTCGGCGCCGGGATCATAGGACCGCACCCGACGGATGAGGCCGGCGCAGCTGACCGGCCGATCCGATGCCGGCCCGGGCGCGAGCGCCGGTCCCTGCGCCACCACCGGCCCGTCCGGCGCCCGGATGGCCGCGTGTCGACCTGGAGTGCCGATCCTGTCGTCAGCCCCAGGCCACATTCCGGCTCCTATCGGCGTGTGCGGCCGCCGAGCTCGGCCTCGATGGCGGCCTCCAGCTCCTCGGGGGAGAGCTCGGTGCCCATGGCGCCGGCTTCCTCCTCGGCGGACACGTCCTGCAGGCCGAAGATGTTCTGGTCGGTCGGGATCAGGTCCAGCACCTCCTCGTCGGCCGGCTCCGGCTCCGGCGCACGGGCCAGCGACTTCACCAAGTCGCCGTGCAGGCGGTCGAGGTCCACGGTCTCATCGGCGATTTCGCGGAGTGCGACCACCGGGTTCTTGTCGTTGTCGCGGTCGAGCGTCAGTTCCTCGCCGCGGCTCAGGTTGCGCGCGCGCTGGGCGGCGAGCAGGACCAGCTCGAAGCGGTTGGGGATGCGTTCGACGCAGTCTTCGACGGTGACGCGCGCCATGCGGCCAGCCTCCGTGTCATCAATGAGGGATTGCCTCATATAGGACGGCCCACGCCGCCCGGCAAGGCAAGCCGGGCGGCGTGGCGGGGGCTCCGCCCACTCAGGGAGCCGGAACGCTGCGCCGCGTCCCGTTCATCGGGGCACTTGGCCGGCATCGGCGACGAGGACGAAGCCCCTGCCGGCGCGCGCCACCAGGATCCGCATCTGGCGCGAGGCGTCGGCAACTGCAAGGTCGCGGCACTCGTCGAACAGGATGCGCTCCTCGCTGGTGACCCGGTTGCTCTCGTCGCAGACCCGACGCGCGGCGCGAGCGATCCGGCTCATCATCTCGGCTTGGCCCGACGCCGAGGCGAGATCGACACCCTTCGTCGGGAGAACGATCGTGTCGCTCTGGTCGTCGTCCTGGGCGCGGGCCGGCCCGGCGGCCAGCGAGGTCGTGAACAGGCCAAGGCAGAACACGGGAACTGCCGTGACCGAGAGAACGCGATGGATGCACATGGGAACCTCCTTCTTCTGGGTCGGATGACCGCAGTTCGGGTAGCGCCCAAGCCGCAACTGGCTGAACTCAATTGCGGCTAATCCGTGCCAAAACATCTAAATTTAGTCGCCGCCGTCAAGCGTCCATCAAAACCGTCGTTAATTAAGTAATTACGAAGATCCTTTTTTGTCAGGCGAAAACTTCCTTGGCCTGCGCGGCAGGGCGGGGCTAGAAAGGCACCGCTGACCGACGTGGACCGCATCCATGCGCGCCTGTACGGGGGTTTTCGAGTTCGGTCCGTTCAGGCTCCAACCTGAACGACGGTTGCTCCTCGCCCGTGACCTACCGGTTTCGCTGACGTCGCGGGCCTATGACATCCTGGTCTTTCTCGTGGAGAACAGGGATCGGGTCGTGGCGCGCGAGGAGATCGTCGCGCATGTCTGGCGCGGCATCAGGGTCGGCGACAACAACCTAGCCGTGCAGATGTCTGCCTTGCGGCACGTGCTTGCCAAGCATGCAGATCCGACCGGTCTGATCGCCAACGTGCCGGGGCGGGGATATCGTTTCATCGGCAAGGTCGTGGAAACTGACGCGGAAACCGATGCAGCGGTGGCCGTGCCGGACGTCCCGGCAACCGCTGCGGTCTCCGGTATCGCGAAACTGCGGCTTTCGAAGCTCGCCCGGGCGGTAGTGCTGGCCTTGGCGGGAGTAGTTCTAGGCACAATAGGGATCTCCGCCATGCAGAAGCGAGGCAACATGACGGATCAGCGACTGAGCATGATTGTCGAGCAGTTCACCGGAGATACTGGCAGCGCCGTCGCCGTTGATCTGGCTCGATGCTACACCGAAGCCGTGCTCAACCGCTTCAGGGTGTATGAAGATCTCATGCTTATTCCACAGCAGGGCGCGCTGCCCTACGGCATGGCAGCCCATTACCGCCTCCGAGGCTCGATCCACTTAGGGAAAGGCGAGGCGAAGGTCGTTGTCGGAGTGATCGAGATGCCGTCGAACGTCGAGATCGGCGACGGCACCGTGTCCGAGCCGATCGATGCGTCCTTTGCACAACAAGGTGCCGCCGCGCTGGACCTGTTATCGCAGATCAGGCCGGTCATCTTCGCCTATGAGCGGAAGCGGCGTCAGGGCCCGGCGCAAGACGCTGTCGATCTATATATCGATGCCCAGAACGACAAGAACGAGGCCGACACTCCGCAAGCCCTAAGGGATGTCGTGCTGACAGCGACGCGTGCGGTGGCAAAGGATCCCAGCTATAGACCGGCACGGGTGCTGCTGTCCTTCCTTCTGACCAAAAGCATGCTCTGGAGCAGCGCCACAACGGGTTATGCCCAGGGAGAGGAAGCGCTGCAGCTGATCGACGGGGCGCTTCTGGCCCGCAAGAAGAACCCCATCTATCTCAACGACCGTGCCTACACCCTTGCAGCGCTCGGCCGCCTCGACGACGCGCGCGCGGCCGCCCGACGCGGGCTGGAACTCGAACCCCAATACTATAAGCTGCGACAGATCTTCGGCGAGATCATGATACAACTGGGCGACGTCGACCAAGCAAGACTCTATATTACCGAGAACAAGGACGACCCGACCGACGACAGGCAGGCGTTCATGTTGTTCGCGGAAGGAGACTACAGCGGCGCCCTTGAGCAGGCCAGGATCGTAATCCAGCGGAACCCGAGGACATGGGATCTCGGGTTCACCATGCTGCTCGAGGCGGCGTCGCTATCCCTTCTTGGAGAGGTGAACGACGCCCGTAAGGTGTTGAAGGATGCGATCAACCTTCTTCCCGCGGATCTTCACAGGATCGGCGACCAACGGCAGAGCTTCTTTGTCCTGGACGACAGGGCTTGGCTGGAGTTCAGGAAGGGATTGGCGATGTCCGGAATGGCGAGCTAGAAGGCGGAGGAGATGTCATGCGTGAAATTATTGGGCTCGGCTTGATAGGCATCGGCATAATCCTGATACTTCCGTGGGCCAGACGGCGGTTCGACTCGCCGCGAAATCCTGTCTCGCCGATACTTCATCATCACGTGGACCCCGGAACCTAACCCCGGGCCGGCCGCCTCGTCCTGCGTCATCGCAGACGCGCCTGCTTCTTTTGCGGCACAACCATGTGCCGGCCCTGTTCAGGCGCCCTGTCCGCCAGCCTGGCCTGTAGGCCGAACGGTCAAATCGGGCTGGGCAGTTCGTGCGGCGGATGGTCCAGCAGGAGGCGATCGCGTGAGGCCACGGCCGTGAGCCGGCAAACCGGATGGACCCAAGCCGGCGCGACATCGTGAAGCGGCAGCAGCACGAACAGGCGGGTCATCGCTCTGGGATGCGGCAGTACCAGGTCCGGTGCTTGACAGATCAGCGACCCCCTTTCCCCCATGGCGATGATGTCCAGATCGAGGGTGCGGGCGGCGTTGGCGGCGCCGCGTCGGCGGCCATGGGTCTGCTCGATCTGCTGCAACGTCCTCAGCAGCGCCGCCGGGTCGGGCTCATCGAGGCTAGGCAGCGCCTCCAGCCGTACCACGCCGTTCACATAGTCCGGCTGGTCGGAACGCGGCACCGGTGCCGAACGATACCAGCGCGAGACGGCGGTGACGGTCAGGTCAGGCAGGCGCCGCAGCGCCTCGACCGCGGCAAGGCAGGATTGGTAGGGTGTCCGACCGTCCGCACCCGGAAGGTTGGCGCCAACCGCCACCAGGATCATCGCCGGCACCGTGGACGGAGGGAAGACGGCACGCCCAAGCGCCGCATACCCGGGAAACAGGGCCAGGAGCATCGCATCATGATCTTCCGACAGGACGAGCGGGTCTGTCTCTTCATCGACGGGGCGAACCTTTACTCGGCGTCGCGCAACCTGGGCTTCGACGTCGACTACCGCAACCTGCTCGGGTACTTCCGGGCCCGCTGCAACGTGATCCGCGCCTACTACTATTCCGCCGTGCTCGACAGCGAGGAGTACTCGCCGCTCAAGCCGCTCACCGACTGGCTGGCCTATAACGGCTACACGCTGGTGACCAAGGCGGCGCGCGAGTTCACCGACGCCAACGGACGCCGCCGGATCAAGGGCAACATGGACATCGAGCTGGCGATCGACATGCTCGAGATGGCGCCGCGCATGGACCACGCCGTGCTGTTCAGCGGCGACGCCGACTTCCGCCGCCTGGTCGAGGCGGTGCAGCGGCAGGGGGTGAAGGTGTCGGTGGTGTCGTCGCTGCGCACCAGCCCCGTGATGGTCGGCGACGAGCTGCGCCGCCAGGCCGACCAGTTCCTGGAGCTCCTCGACATCGCGCCGGAGTTCACCCGACGCCAGACTGAGCCGCGCCATCGCCATGCGCCTCGCGCGGCAGCGGCGGACGCGGTCGGCGAGCCGGACGAGGTGCTCTGACCGCAGGCCCGTTGCGCCGGTGCTGGACCGGGTGCGGTCCGGCTGCCAGGAAGGCGGCGACAGGCGGGAGCGGAGCGGAAGCATGGCGGCGAGAACGACGGGCGCACCCGTGCTTCCGGACGCGGCCGAGCCGCCGCGCGACTGCCCGCTCTGCCCGCGCCTGGCCGAGTATCGCGCCGCGAACCGGGCGTCGCATCCCGACTGGTGGAACGGCCCGGTGCCGAGCTGGGGCGACCGTGGCGCCCGGTTGCTGGTGGTCGGGCTGGCGCCGGGCGTGCGCGGCGCCAACCGCACCGGGCGGCCGTTCACCGGCGACTATGCCGGCGTCCTGCTCTATGAGACCCTGATCCGGTTCGGTTTCGCGGAAGGCCGCTACGGGGCCGATCCCGCCGACGGGCTGTCGCTGCCGCGTGCCCGGATCGTCAACGCGGTGCGCTGCGTGCCGCCGGGCAACCTGCCGCTGCCGGCGGAGGTGCGCACCTGCAACGGCTTCCTCCGGGCGGAGCTCGACGCGATGACCGCCAAGCGCGCGGTGCTGGCCCTGGGGGTGGTGGCGCACAACGCGGTGCTGCGGGCGCTCGGCCTGCCGGTGTCCCGGCAGCCGTTCAAGCACGGCCAGGTGCTGGTCCTGCCGGACGGGTTGCTGCTGGCCGACAGCTACCACGTGTCGCGCTACAACACGAGCACGCGGCTGCTGACGACGGGCATGTTCGAGGCGGTGGTGGGCGACCTGCGCGACCGTCTCGCCGCGTGACGGGATTGGCGGCCGCCCGGCCGTCCGACAGGTGACGGCAGGCCCGTGGAGATCGCGGTGGGAAGGCCGATCGTTGCCGCGATCTCCGTGTTGCCGCCAGTAGACGGCGATCCAGCCAAAGCCTGTTGCACCGGCGTGCCGCCGCAGCCGGCTCCACGCGACCCGAGCAGGCGTCGACGCGCGTCCTGACGCTGCCATGGCAGCGTCCTGGACCTCGGGAAGCGGCCGTCCTCAGCGCGTCTGGATCACGTTCTCGTGATGCAAGGGGTAAACGACGTGTTGACCACCGGTCCAAGGTTTGGCCGGTCGTCCCGGATCGTGAAACGGTTCTACATCGTAACGAAACTCTGGCCTGCTCTGCGTGGCCCGCGCCTGATACGCTCAACCTGACGTCGAGACGCGGTTGATGACACGTGATCCTGACGGTGGATCATGGGCATGTATTTACGACAGTGTGTTGTCCCGTTGTTCGGGCAGGTCATTCCATTCCTGACCTTGTTGGCACGTGATCGTTTCCGGCGTCACGGCAGGACGTGCATCACGCCATTCGAGCCAACGTCAGATAATGGATTAGAACAAGGTTTGTGGATCAGGCCTGTTATTTCGCCAGAACAATCGGGAATAGTCGCTCTGCCTGTCGGTCCGATAAGGCCAGAGTGCCCTGTCGACAACGGCGTCGGGTCCGTCGCCCGCAGCACGTTCACGTGATTTTAACGGTTGTTGTATATCCGGAACGACGATAGTCCATTGCGTGTCGTTAACGAATTGTTCAAACGGCCTTTCCGGAGTTGGATCATGCGACAGCTGCTCATCGCGACAACGACGCTTCTTTTTTCTGCAGCGCCTGCGCTGGCGCAGATCGCGACGCCGACGACCATGAGCGTCAACCTGACCAGCACCAGCTACCAGGCGGCCTCCACGATCAACGCCGGTATCGTCGGCGCGGGCATCAACGGCCCGGGACACGCGCAGGTCGGCCTAGCCGTCAACATGAACAAGGCGAACTGGTGGGACAACAAGGCAGCCGTCGGTGAGGAGGATGGCGTCTACTCGACCATATACCAGGGCGGCCAAGGCTCCGACACGTCGGCCTATCTCGGCCAGATCGTGGCGACCGGCCTCGGGTTCGCGAGCGTGATGGAGGGAACGGTCACGATCCAGCCGCCGATCACCTCGGGTAACGGGGTCGTCGACGCCATGCTCGACATCCAGGTCGGCGTTATCAACATCGGCAACCAGATCTACGGCTCGAACTACAACTTGGCCCTGAAGCCCAGCAAGGCGACCGCGGTCGGCTACAGCCTGAACGGCGCCGGCTGGGATTATCTGGCGCAATGGTGGAACGGCAGCACGGACGAGTTCCACGTCGACGGCGCGGGCAACGTGAAAGCCGCAGGAGCGGTACAGGCCGGCGTGCTCACGACGGCGAGCCTGCCGAGGAACTGCACCGCCGGGCAGCAGCTTTACGCAGCCGATGGCCGGAAGGCCGGGGAAACCGCCGGGGCAGGATCGGGCGTTCCCGTGATCTGCACGGCGACCCGGCGAGGCTACCCCACCGCCTGGTTCAGCATGTGGAGCGGCACGGCGGTCGTCGACTGAGCAACGGGCATCGCGGCGCCTGATGGTGATGGACGGCAGGCGGGCCTGCACAAGCGTCCGGCCTAATGGCCTTGCCGTTCTGTCACCCCGGCTTCAGGACATGTCGTCCGCCGCACGGCGGACGGCGTTCCCGAACCATCGTTCCTGAAGTCGTCAGCGTGCTGATCTTCCCAACGTAGTTGATGCAGCCTGGAGATGGAGGTGCGGCTCCTAGTCCGGCACGGCCTCCAAGGTGGCGGGTTCTGTTGCCGTGACGCCATCCTGCGTCATCCGGAACCTCGCCAGCGCCTGGTAGACGTGCAGCCTGGCGCGCATCAAGGAGCCCAGCGGACGGTGCGCCGCCAGCGAATGGGATGGGCGGAAGCTCATCCGGTCCTCGACGAACTGCACCCGCGTCGGCGACAGCGCATCCTGCCGCGGCAGGGTCAGGGTGGCGATGGTGACGTAGGGGCTGTCCTGCTCCGACCACTGGACGGATGCGTCCTCGATCGGCATCGAGTCGAGGTCGGTGCAGAGCTGGACACGCAACTCGAAGACGGCATCGCGGTCGCGGAAGTAGGCGGCGGCGGCGTTGCGGAACACGTCCGGATCGGCGGCGGGATCCAGCGTTTCGCCCGAGCGCGCCAGCTGCTCCGCGGAGGCCGGGAACAGCGCGACCTTGGCCACGTGGTCGCCGTAACGGATTGCCGCCTGGCTGTGGTAGCTTTCCGCCAGCGGATGCAGCGGCGCGTGGCCGAAGAAGTCCAGCTGCGGCACGTCGCTGCCGGTCACCGCCTTGGCCGCGGCGTTCAGCGTGCGCGCCGTGGCGGAGACCACGGTCTTGAGCGTCTGATGGCCGCCCGACGCAGCCTTGATCTGGCGCATGCTCTTGAGGAAGGCGGGCGAATCGGCATCGGGAAATACCGTGCCGGTCGCCAGCACGAAGTCCTGTGTGTCCTCGGCATGGCCGTCGATCTTCGGTCCCGTGACGCCGAACACCTTAAGCGCCAGCCCGCGATGGGTGGAGATCCTGTCGGCCAGATGCTCGCCCGGGCCCTGCGCCAGGCGCGCCAGCGCCGGATACGATCCGGGCCGCGCGAACATCCCCTGCCGGAACGACGGCGCCAGCCCGTCATGCACTGCGAGGGTGCCCTTAAGCAGCCCAGTGGTTTTAGCATGCGACGCCCGCACAGCACGTCCGCCTTCGGCTCGTGCCACCTTGACCGTCTCGTTCTGCATGGACGCGATGATGGCGTCAACCGTTTCCGTCTCGCCCGGCGCGAGCCTCTCGATGCCGAGATGGTAGCGCACGAAGCCCATCCTGCTGTTCCTCCCTGTCTGGGCCGGCGACTCCTGCATCCTTGCAACGGATGGACGCGCCCGCGTTTCGGAACGCTTGGTCGGAACGCGGACGCGTGACGGCAAGCCCGGATCCTGAAGTCCGGGCCTGCCGGGCTGCTCGCGAGGACCCGGTCTAGGCTTCCGCCGACTCCGTGGTCTCCGAAGCCTGCGTCAGCGCCTCGCCGAGGGCGCGCACCTTGTCCGCATTCTTGCTATCGGCCTTGCCGGCGATGGCCACCGTTTCCTTGCCGAGCTTCGCGACCAGCTTCCTGATCGCCTCGCCGTCCAGCTGCTTGGCGTGCAGATGCTTCTTCAGGCTTTCGAGGTCGTGGATGATGCCCTTCACGCCGGGCGCGTCGAGCTTGCCCAGGGTTTCTTCCCAGCCCTCGATGTTCTTGGTGGCGGCGCTGATGGTGAAACCCTTCACGCCGTCCTTGAAGTGCTTGATGGTGGCGTCGAACTGCGGCATGTCCTGGACCTGTTTTGTTGATGCACGCTGCTTGATCGCAACGTCGCCACCGCAACAGGCGACCGGCCCTGAGGGTTTCGCGTCCAACGCGATGTTGAGCAGGCCGGGCGGTCGGCGGCGGGACCGTCAGCCGCGGTTGCGCAGCAGCCTTGCCTTGTCGCGCTGCCAGTCGCGCTCGGCGATGGCGTGGCGCTTGTCGGCGTTCTTGCGTCCCTCGCCGAGGCCGAGGGTTACCTTGGCGATGCCCTTGTCGTTGAAGTGGATGTCAAGGGGAACAAGGGTGTAGCCGCTCTTCTTCACCTCGCCCAGCATCTTGTCGATCTGCTTGTGGTGCAGCAGCAGCTTGCGCGGCGCCTTGGGCTCGAAGCGCGACAGCACGCCGCCCTGGTATTCCGGGATGTAGCAGTTGAACATCCAGACCGCGCCGTCGCGCTCGGCGGCGTAGGCCTCGGTGAGGGTGGCGCGTCCCAGGCGCAGGCTCTTGACCTCCGGGCCCTTGAGCACGATCCCGGCTTCCACGGTCTCCTTGATGGTGTAGTCGAACCGGCCCTTGCGGTTCTGCGCGGCGATGCCGTGCGAGATCATCCCGCTCTTCTTGATGTCCTTGGCCATGGATCCGTCAGCCGAGCAGGCCGACCTCCTCCATCGCCGCGCGCACCAGGGCGCGCGTCTCGTCGCGCAGCGGGGCCAGCGGCAGGCGGCAGGTCTCGCCGGCGCGTCCGAGCAGGCTTGCGGCATACTTCACCGGCGCCGGGTTGCTTTCGGCGAACAGGGCGTCGTGCAGCGGCAGCAGCCGGTCCTGCAGCGCCATCGCGGTCCGGACGTCGCCGCGGTCCCAGGCCCCCTGCATTTCCGCGCACAGGGCGGGTGCGACGTTGGCGGTCACGCTGATGCAGCCGGAGCCGCCGGCGGCGTTGAAGGCGAGCGCGGTGCCGTCCTCGCCGGACAGCTGGCAGAACTCCGGACCCGCGGCACGCCGGATCTGCAGCGGGCGCAGAAGGTTGGCGGTGGCGTCCTTCACCCCCACGATGTTGGGATGGCGGGCCAGCCGGGCCATGGTCTCGACGCTCATGTCGACCACGCTGCGCCCGGGGATGTTGTAGATGACGATCGGCAGGTCGACCGCGTCCGCGATCGCCATGTAGTGCCGGTAGAGCCCGTCCTGGGTCGGCTTGTTGTAGTAGGGCGTCACCACGAGGGCGCCGTCCGCTCCTGCTTCCCTGGCGTGCCGGGTGGTGGCGATCGCCTCGGCGGTGCTGTTGGAGCCGGTGCCGGCCAGCACCGGGACCCGGCCGGACGCGGTGCGGACCGCGAGGTCGATCAGGCGCCGGTGCTCGTCGTGGGTCAGGGTCGGGCTTTCGCCGGTGGTGCCGGTCGGCACGATCCCGCCGGTGCCGCTCTCGACCTGCCATCCGATCAGCCGCTCGAACGCCGCCTCGTCCAGGGCGCCATCCGGCCGCATGGGGGTGATGAGGGCGACGATCGAGCCCTTGAACATGGTCGACTCCAGTCCGACGGCGTTCGGCCGGATCCATCTGCCGCGGCTGTCGGACCGGTCGGCGACGCCCCGTTCTAGACCAGCATGGTCCCCGTTGGAACAGGCATGCTCTTGCCCCGGAGGCCGGTTCGCCGGATGCTGGAGCGGCCCCGATGTCCGCCCGCCCCCGCCTTTCGAGCCGTTCCGGAGCCGATGCGCGGGCACGGCGCGGGCTCCTGTTCGCCGCCGTGCTGGCGCTGGCCGGCTGCGCCGGCAGCACCGTGCCGGGGACGGTTGGGGCGCGGACGGCGGAGGCGGTGTCGGCGCACCGGGGTGACGCCAAGCGGTTCGCGTCGGCCAAGCAGGTCGGCGCGTACGCCGGGCTGGTGCCCAAGCAGTACCAGAGCGGGGTGACGGAC
>CAXTOD010000061.1:0-12258 GCA_964245705.1 uncultured Acetobacteraceae bacterium | reverse complement strand
GCGGACGACCATCCGCTCGGGGCGCCGGTGGCGCAGGTGCTCGACACCTACGTCATCGCGGTGGCGGCCGACGGCAGCCTGGTGCTGGTGGACCAGCACGCGGCGCACGAGCGGCTCACGCACGAGGCCCTGCGCGAACAGTACCTCGACGGCATGATCCGGGCCCAGCGCCTGCTTCTGCCGGAGGTGGTCGACCTGCCGCCCCGCGACGGCGCGCGGCTGCTGGAGCATGCCGGGTCGCTCGCCGCGTTCGGCATCGAGATCGAGCCGTTCGGCGGCGGATCGGTGCTGCTGCGCGCCCTGCCGGCCCTGCTCGGCAACCCCGATCCGGCCGCCCTGCTGCGCGACCTGGCGGAAGAGCTCGGCGCCGACGAGCTCCTGACGCCGGACCAGGCCGGCGCCCTGGCCGGCCGCCTGGACGCGGTGATCGCGCGCATGGCCTGCCATGGCAGCATACGCGCCGGCCGCCGCCTCCTGCCCGAGGAGATGGACCGTCTGCTCCGGCAGATGGAGCAGACGCCGCGCGCCGCCACCTGCAGCCACGGCCGGCCGACCTTCCTCAAGCTGAGCCGGGCTGAGATCGAGCGCATGTTCGGCCGGCGCTAGGATCCGCCCCCGGTCCAGCCGGTCACCAGCACGCCGCCGGCGACCGGCGACAGGTCGACATGCGACACCCCGGCCAGCGTCACCACGCTGCCGCCCAGCGTGAGCACGGTGCCGCCGCCCGAGCTGGCCACGTGGAGCTGCGGCACGGTGGCGCCGCCCAGCACCAGCGTGTCGAGCGCGCCGTTGAAGCCGTTCACGGTGGTGGCGGTGCCGCCGGTCATCGCGGCCAGGATGCTGACCCGGCCGTCGCCGTTCAGGAACGCGTCCAGGATCCCCGCCTGGTTGTCGAGCGTGGCGCTCTCGACGCCGCCCCAGTAGGACGAGGCGCCGCCCTGGATGAACGCTCTGATGGAGCCGGACGCGTCGCCCGCCTCGGCCGACGACACGATGGTGTCGTGCGCCTGCCCGGTCCAGATCGTCTGCGCGGTGCGGCCGCCGAACACCGTGGTGGCCTGGCCCGGCGCGGCGCCGTTCACGATCGTCTGCAGGCCGGAGACGGCGTGGCTGCCTAGCACCTCCAGGCTGCCGGCGCCGCCGAACACCGTCTGGCTGCCGCTGCCGGCCTGCACCTCGAGCGCGCCGTTGCCGACGCTGGCGACCAGCCGTTCCGCCCCGCCCCAGACCGTCACCGGACCGGCGCCATCGAACACGGTGGCGCTCGCGTCGGGATCCGAGCCGCCGTTGACGGTGACCGCGCCGCCTTCCGCGTCCACCAGCGTCGGCTCGTCGGCGAGCTGCACGGTCGTGGTCGAGCCGGGCTGGGCGCGGATCGTCAGCGAGGCCCGCGACCCGCCGTCCTCGGACGCGCTGACGACGGCGCTGGTGCCGCCGGTCCATAGCGTTTGCGCGCCGTGGCCGCCCTGCAGCTGCAGCAGGCCCGCATGCGACGCGGTGCCGACCACGGTCTGCGATCCGGTGCCGGTCTCCCCGACCGACGCGTCGTGGCCGTTGAGGAACACGGTCTGGCTGCCGGCGCCGTTCATGTCGACCGTGTCGCCGTCGCCGAACAGCGACACGGTGCCGCCGCCGGCAGCGAGGCTGTCGCCTTGTCCCGACAGGCCCGCATCCGCCGGACCGTCCAGCGCGACCTGCGCGTCGTTGCCGCCGAGGGTGAGGCTGGCACCGGCGGTCGAGCCCCCGATCAGGCTGCCATCGGCACCGCTGTCCACCGCCAGCGTGTTGAACGTCCCGGAGGTGGTGACCGGTGCGCTGCCGTCGATCGCCACGTCCGCGCCGACGGCGCCGATCACCGTCAGCCGGGTGCCGAGCGCGTGCAGCGCCACCGTCTCGCCGCTTCCCACCGACACCATGTCGGTGCCGTTGCTGGTCACCGTCTTCGCCGCCCCGTCGCCGGCGGCCAGGGTGATGGTGTTGGCGGTGCCCGGGAGCGTGGTGACGAGGTCGCCCGTCTCGACGTCGGGATATAGGCCGCCGTCGATCGACTGCACGGTGGAGAGCGGGGTGGCCGAGGACACCGCGACGGAGGCGTCGGCGGTGACGGTCGGGTGCGCGATGTCGAGCGCCAGCGACTCCGTGTCGCCGCCGCTGCCGGCGCTGGTCTCGACGCCGCCGTAGTAGCTGCCGAGCGACCAGCGGGACAGGTCGAGCCAGGCCGACGCCATGGCCGGATCCTGCCCCGCCAGCGCGTCGACCAGGCGGAGCAGCGCCTGGTTCAGGTCGATCCGCACCGCATGCAGGCCGCCGGTGTCGGTGCTGAAGGGAAGGTAGTCGACCGACGCGTTGCTCGCGACGGTGCCGGAGGCCGTCACGTACCGGGAGGACAGGTTGTACACCTGCTGGTCCGTGTTCCCGGCCGTGATCGTCTGGTAGGCGCCCGGCTCGCCGCGGAAATCCACCAGCGGCACCTGCAGGAAGATCTCGGTGGAGGGCAGCGACGGGTCGTAGGACGGGTTGCCGGCCTCGTTGAAGAACACGGTGAACGCGTTGAAGGCGATCGCGGTGCCGCTGCCGGCCACCGCGGCGGCCACCCGCTCGTCGGCGGTGAAGGTGAGGGGGTGGTCGAAGGTGGTGGTCGCGGCGGCGTAGCCGGTGGTCTGCAGGAAGGTGTCGCGGGTCGACCCGCCGCTGGCGCCGACCCGGAAGGTGGCGTCGCCGGGAGCGCCGAACACGGCAAAGCTGCTGCCGTCTTGGGCGGTGCCGGTGGTCCAGGCGGCGAGGGCAGGCCCCAGCAGCGCGTCGGCGCCGCCGCCGCCATCGGGCGCGTCCGGATCGAAGATCTGGCCGGTCGGCGTGTTCCACTGCGTGACGTTCCAGCCGGGATCGGGACTGCCCGCGATGTCCGGCAGGTCGGCCGCCCAGCTCTGCGCCCCGTCCGCTGCGACCGCACCGGTGGAGAACAGGATGTCCGGACCCGCGACGCTCGGGTCGGCGAAGATGGTGGTCTTCACGAGAACGCACTCCCCTGGTGACGGCAGGTTACGATACGAAAGGTGAACAAAACCTTTGGAAAGCGGGTTCCGGCCTGGCGGCGCCCACGGCCGGCGTGCTCTGGTGCAGCCTGGCCTGACGCCCTAGGATGCGCCCGCTGTCGCCTCGGGATCCCGAACCTGGCAGCCTGTCATCGGGACGACGCGATCCGTGCACCTGCCCTTCCTGTCCATCCTCGTCTTCCTGCCGATGCTGGGCGCGCTGGCGATGCTGCTGCTGCGCGGCACCGCGCCCGCGGTCGAGCGCCTGTCGCGGCAGCTCGCCCTTGGCACGTCGCTGCTGACGCTGCTGCTGGCGGTGGCGCTGTGGATCGGCTTCCGGCCCGGCCGGGCCGTGACCCCGTCGGGGTTCCAGTTCGAGGACCATGCCGACTGGGTGCCGGGCTTCGGCATCTCGTACCACCTCGGCCTGGACGGGATCAGCCTGCTGTTCGTCGTGCTGACCGCGGCGATCACGCCGATGGCGATCCTGGCCAGCTGGCGTGCGGTGGACACCCGGATCCGCGACTACATGATCGCGGTGCTGCTGCTCGAGACCACCCTGCTCGGGCTGTTCTCGGCGCTCGACTTCGTCCTGTTCTACGTGTTCTACGAGGCGACGCTGATCCCCGGCTCGCTGCTGATCGGTATCTGGGGCGGCCCGAAGCGGGTGTTCGCCTCCATCAAGTTCTTCCTGTTCACCTTCGGCGGCTCGCTGTTCATGCTGCTGGCGCTGCTGTGGATGTGGCACGTCGCCGGCACCACGGACCTGCCCGTGCTGCTGCACACCCGCTTCTCGCCCCTGGCGCAGGGCTGGATGTTCGGCGCCTTCGTGCTCGCCTTCGGCGTGAAGCTGCCGCTGTTCCCGCTGCATTCCTGGCTGCCGGACGCCTACACCGAAGCGCCGGCCGGGGCCACCGCGATGCTGTCCGGGGTGCTGAGCAAGGCCGGCGCCTACGGTTTCCTGCGGTACGCCATCTCCATGCTGCCGGACGCGTCGCACCGCTACGCCCCCTGGATGATCGCGCTCGGCATCGTCGCCGTGATCTACGCCGCGATCATCGCGCTGGCGCAGACCGACATGAAGCGGCTGGTCGCGTACTCCTCGTTCTCGCACATGGGGCTGGTGCTGGTCGGGCTGTTCACCCTGAACGCGGTCGGCATCGACGGAGCGGTGTTCGTGATGCTGTCGCACGGCATCATCATCGCCGGCCTGTTCTTCGTGGTGGCGATGCTGGGCGCCCGCAACAACAGCCGCCTGATCGCCGGCTTCGGCGGCACCGCGCACCGGATGCCGGTGCTGGCGACGCTGGCGATGCTGTTCACCATGGCCAATATCGGCCTGCCCGGCACCGGCTCCTTCGTCGGCGAGCTGCTGGTGATGATCGGCGCGATCCGGGTCGGCTTCTGGGTGGCGCTGTTCTCCGGCTCGGCCATGATCCTGGGTGCGGTCTACATGCTGGTGCTGTATCGCCGGGTGATGTTCGACGGCGTGTCCGGCCTGGTCGGCACGCTCCGCGACCTGTCCGGGCGCGAGGTCGCGGTGCTGGCGCCGCTCGCCCTGGTGACGCTGTGGATGGGGATCTACCCGTCCTCCTTCACCCGCGTGTTCGACCCGGCGGTGGCGGGCATCGCCGCCCCGCGCGTGGCCTCGCCGCAGGCGTCGGTCGATCGCCCGCGTCCGGCGCATCGCGCGGGCTGACGGTCCTTCCGCAACCGGCCCGGCGTGCCCACCTGGACGGGATGCCAGACATGTATCCCGCCGCCCTCGCGACCGACCTGCCGCGCCCGCCCCTGCCGACCCGGATCCGGAGCACGGCGGAATCCTTCCTGGTCCTGCGCCGCAACCCGCTGGAGCTATGGGGGAAACCCGCCTACCAGGAGCTGGTGCTGCCCGGCTCGTTCCTGGGCCGAAGGCAGCTGCTGCTGAACGACCCGGCGGCGATCCGGCACGTCCTGCTCGGCAACCACGAGAACTATCAGCGCAACGAGGCGGCACGCCGCGTGCTGCGGCCGGTGCTGGGCGACGGGCTGTTCCTGGCCGAGGGCGAGGCGTGGCGGCACCAGCGCCGGGTGATCGCCCCCGCCCTGGCGCCGCGCGTGCTGCCGATCCTGTCGCGCCACATCGTGTCCGTGGCCGCCCGGGTCGAGGACGAGATCGCCGCCGCCGGCACCCGCCCGGTGGAGCTGATGCCGGTGCTGCAGCGCCTGACGCTGGACGTCGCCGGGCAGTCGATGTTCTCGCTGGAGATGGGGGCGTTCGGCGCCGACCTCCGCGCCCTGCTGCAGCGCTACGCGCGCGACTTCGCCAAGGTCGGGCTGTTCGACATGCTGCTGCCGGGCGGCTGGACCACGCCGCTGGACCGCGGCCGCGGCCGGTTCCGGCAGAACTGGCTGCTGCTGATGGATCGCATCATCGCCGCGCGCGACGCCCAGGCCGCGGCCGCGGAAGGCGCGCCGCGCGACCTGTTCGACCTGCTGCGGGAAGCGCGCGACCCGGAAACCGGACAGGGCTTCGACCACGCCCTGCTGCGCGACGAGGTGTCGACGCTGATCCTGGCCGGGCACGAGACCACCGCGGTGACGCTGTTCTGGGCCTGCTACGCGGCGGCGCGCCTGCCGGCGCACCAGGACGCGATCGCCGCCGAAACCGATGGGCTCGACCTGTCGCCGGACGGCGCCGCGGCCGCACTGCCGCGCCTGGTGCACACCCGTGCCTTCGTTGACGAGGCGCTGCGCCTGTATCCGCCGGCCTACCTGATCGTGCGCGAGGCCAGGGCGGCCGACGTAGTCGGCGGCGAGCCCATCGCGGCCGGCACGATCGTGTCCATCTCCCCCTGGATCCTGCACCGCCACGAGGCGCACTGGGACCGTCCGGACAGCTTCGAGCCGTCTCGGTTCCTGCCGGGAGCGCCGGCACCGGACCGCATGGTCTACATGCCGTTCGGCGCCGGGCCGCGCATCTGCGTCGGCGCGCAGTTCGCGCTGGCGGAGGCGACCCTGGTGCTGGCTCGTCTGCTGCGCCGGTTCCGCCTCGACCTGCCCGGCGGCGGCGCGGTGCTGCCGCGCGGCCTGGTCACGACGCAGCCGGACCGGCCGGTCCGGTTCCGCCTGCTGCCGCGCTAGGCGGTTTTCCGACCCGTGCGGTTGGACGGGGAGGTGGACGACTACCCGGGCTCACTCGCCGATCCGGCGGTGCGGGCGCGCCGGGTGGCGATGCTCGGCCTCCCGCATGCCCGCCCCCTGGCCGACCACGTGCGCCGGATGCGCGACGACGGGCTCGGCTTCGTGCCGGATTTCGACCCATCGGATGGTGGGATCGAGGCGAAGTTGCTGTTCCTGCTGGAGAAACCGGGGCCGCGCGTGGTGTCACCGGATGGTGTCGGCTTCGTCAGCCGCAACAACCCCGATCCGACCGCGCGGAACACCCACGCCTTCATGCTGAAGGCCGGGATCGACCACCGTCAGGTCGCGATCTGGAACATCGTGCCGTGGTGGAACGGCACCATGGCGATCACCGCGGCGGAATGCCACGCCGGAGCGGCGGCGCTGCGGGTCACCCTCGGCCTGTTCCCCGGCCTGCGCGCCGTCGTGCTGGTCGGCAACCGGGCGGCGGAGCATGGCGCGCCGGTGCTGGACGGGTCCGGCCTGACGCTGTTCCGCACCGTGCATCCCGGCCTGCAGGCGCGGGCCGGACCGCGCAGCCGCGACCGCTGGCTGGCGATCCCGCAGCTCTGGCGTGAGGCGTGGCAGGCGGTGGCGGACTGACGCGGCGCCGCAGCCGGCACAAAAAAGGCCCCGGGACGTTGCCCCGGAGCCTTTCCATTGTCTGTGTTCGACCCGAGCCGGAAGGCCCTGGTCAGACCGTCTTTGCGCTGGAGAAGAGGGTCATCCAGGTCGCTCCGCGGGGAGCCGTTGTCAGGCAATGAGACACTGGATCACCTCCTTTCAGTTGGTTTCGTCATGGTCACACTAGCCCGTCCCGACCCGGGTCCGCAAGGCCCTCGGCGTCGGGGCCTCAGCTTCCCGGCACGTTGCAACGGTCGTCGGCGCCGCCGTCCTCGGGAAGTGCGAGCCGGTAGGTGACGGCGACGGCGTCGCTGCCGCTGCAGTAGCGGCGCCGCGTGGTCTCGCTGTCGATCGCCTCGAAGCGCGCTTCGCTCTCGTCCGCCTCGAGCCGCAGGGTGCGGATCAGGATCCGCCGCGCCTCGCCCGCCGGCGCCGGGTCGGCCGGGTCCGGCTCGGCCACGAACAGCAGGGTGGCCGGCATGCCGCCGACCTTGGCCCGGGCCAGTACCACCGAGCGGCCGCGCCCGTCCAGCGTCGGCCCGTTGCCGTCGGCCGGGTCCATCTGCACCACGTCCCAGCCGCGCATCCCCTCGGCGCGCGGCAGCATGGCCATGATCAGCGGCGCGTGGGCAAGCGGCTGCCGGCCCTCGACCACCAGCCCCTGTCGCCCGTCCGGCGCCAAATGCGGCACCAGGTTGGCGCCTTCCTGCAGCGGCACCGGGATGACGTTGGTGATGCGCGACGACCCGCGGGCGACGCAGCCGCCGAGCGGAACCGACAGGCAGGCGAGGAACAGGAACGGCAGGGTGCGGACGGTCATCCGGCGGACCCTAGGCGTCCGGGCCCGGCGCCGGAAGCCCGGCCACAGGTCCCCGCTCACAGGTCGAGGTCGGCGGCGTGCGCGTTCTGCTGGATGAACTGGAACCTGAGTTCCGGGCGCCGGCCCATCAGGCTTTCCACCCGCTCGGCGGTCGCCGCCTGCTCGTCCGGCGCCGCCACCACCTTCAGCAGCACGCGGTGCGCCGGGTCCATGGTGGTGCGCTTGAGGTCGGCGGGCGGCATCTCTCCCAGCCCCTTGAAGCGGCTGACCTCGACCTTGGCCCCGGCCTTGAACCCTGACTTCAGCTTGGCAGCCCGGTCGCGATCGTCCATCGCATACACCGTGCGGGCACCCTGGGTCAGCCGGTACAGCGGCGGCTGCGCCAGGTGCAGGTGGCCGCCGCGTATCAGCTCCGGCAGCTCGCGGTAGAAGAAGGTCATCAGCAGCGAGGCGATGTGCGCGCCGTCGACGTCGGCGTCGGTCATGATGATGACCCGGCCGTAGCGCAGCCGGGCGCCGTCGTACTGCCTGCCCTGGCCGCAGCCCAGCGCCTCCACCAGGTCGCGCAGCTCCTGGTTGGCGCGCAGCTTGTCCACCGACGCACTGGCGACGTTCAGGATCTTGCCGCGCAAGGGGAGGATCGCCTGCGTTTCCCGGTTGCGCGCCTGCTTGGCCGAGCCGCCGGCGCTGTCGCCCTCGACCAGGAAGATCTCCGTTTCCGACGCCTTTTCCCGCGTGCAGTCCACCAGCTTGCCCGGCAGGCGCATGCGCCGCGTGGCGCTCTTGCGCGGCGTTTCCTTCAGCTCGCGCCGGCGCAGCCGGTCCTCCGCGCGCTCGACCATCGCCGCCAGCAGGGCGTCCGCCTGCGCCGGGTGGCCGCCCAGCCAATGGTCGAAGCGGTCGCGCAGCGCGGTCTCGACCAGGCGGGTGGCCTCGCCGCTGGTCAGCTTCTCCTTGGTCTGGCCCTGGAACTGCGGCTCGCGGATGAAGGCGGACAGCTTGGCCGCCACCGCGCCGAGCAGGTCCTCGATCGTCACCTGCGCCGCCCGCTTGTTGGCCCGCTGCTCGCCCCAGGAGCGCAGGCCCTTGAGCAGGGCGTTGCGGAACCCGGCCTCGTGGGTGCCCCCCTGCGGCGTCGGGACCGTGTTGCAGAACGACGCCAGCGTTCCCTCGCCCGCCTCGAGCCCGGCCACCGCCCACTCCACCCGGCCGGTGCCGCTGCCATCCGCCGCCGCCGGCAGGTCGGCCTCGCCGGACCACAGCTCCGACAGCAGCGCCGCCCCCTCGCCCAGCTCGTCGCGCAGGCTGTCGGCCAGCCCGCCGGGGAAGTGCAGCACTGCCTTGGCCGGCACGTCGTCGCGGCCGCGCAGCAGGGAAGGGTCGCATTCCCAGCGCAGGGTGACGCCGCGGAACAGGAACGCCTTGGACCGGCACAGCCGGTACAGCCGCACCGGCGAGAACGCGAGCGCTCCGAAGATCTCGGTGTCCGGCACGAAGCGGACCTGGGTGCCGCGCCGGTTCTGCGTCGGCCCCACCTTCTCCAGCCTGCTTGTGGGCCGGCCGCGGTCGTAGCTCTGCCGCCACACCGCGCGGTCCCGCGCCACCTCGACCTCCAGCGTGCTCGACAGGGCGTTCACCACCGACGAGCCGACCCCGTGCAGCCCGCCGGCGGTTGCATACGCCTTGCCGGAGAACTTTCCGCCCGAGTGCAGGGTGGTGAAGATCACCTCCAGCGCCGAGCGGTTCCTGAACTTCGGGTGCGGGTCCACCGGGATGCCGCGTCCGTTGTCGCGCACGGTTAGCCGGTTGCCCGGCTCCAGCACCACGTCGATCACCGTGGCGTGCCCCGCCACCGCCTCGTCCATGGCGTTGTCGATGATCTCGGCGGCCAGGTGGTGCAGCGCGTTCTCGTCGGTGCCGCCGACATACATGCCGGGTCGCCGGCGCACCGGCTCCAGACCCTCCAGCACCTCGATGTCCTGCGCCGAGTAGCCGGACTCGGGAGGCGTGGCGGGAGCCGGCTTGCGCGGCTTGGGGGTGTGCGAGAACAGGTCGTTCATGATTGGTTCTCACCCCCGCCGCGGACGCCGTCAAGACGGTCTGGCCTGCCCGGTAATTTAGCGCAACGCTTCTTGCCTCCGTCGTGCCGCATGGCAACATCAGCGCGGGCGCACGAAGCGGGCCCGGGAGAAGTTGCCGCGTGGGTCTGATCAAGTTCGCGTTGAAGTACCGCGTCACCTTCTACGTGATGGCGATTCTGATCATGCTCGCCGGCGGCGGCGCCGCCATCGTCATGCCCAAGGACGTGCTGCCGGAGGTGAACATCCCGGTGGTGACGGTGCTGTGGACCTATACCGGCCTGCCGGCGCCGAGCATGCAGAACCAGGTCACCGCCTACAGCGAGCTGGCGCTTTCCAACAACGTCGTCGGCATCCGCGACATGGAAAGCACCACGCTGCAGGGCATCACCATCACCAAGATCTACTTCCAGCCCGGCGTCGACATCTCGTTGGCGCTGACCCAGGTGACGGCGGCGACCAACGCGATCCGCGGCATCCTGCCGCCCGGGATCCAGCCGCCGGTGATCCTGCGCTTCTCCGCCTCCTCGGTGCCGGTGATCCAGATCGCCGCCACCTCCGAGGTGGAGTCCCAGGCCTCGGTGTACAACTACGTGCGCTTCCGCCTGCGCTCGACGCTGCAGACCACCCCCGGCTCCACCATGCCGCCGCCCTATGGCGGGGTGCCCGAGCAGGTGATGATCGATCTCGATCCGCACGCGCTGCAGGCCTACGGGCTGACGCCGATGGAGGTGCTCAACCAGGTCAACGCCGAAACGCTCACCCTGCCGTCCGGCCTCGCCAAGTTCGGCCAGACCCAGTTCGTCATGCGCATGAACACGCTGCCGGACCAGATCGCCAAGCTCAACACCATCCCGATCAAGGTGGTGAACGGCTCGCCGATCCTGTTGCGCGACATCGGCTGGGCCCGCGCCGGCGGTCCGCCGCAGCAGAACATGGTGCACGTGAACGGCCATCTCGGCCTGTTGCTGCCGGTGCTCAAGAACGGCGGCACCTCGACCACCTCCATCGTCGACACGGTGAAGTCGATGCTGCCCGGCATCATCGCCGCAGCACCCAAGGACATCCACGTCGTCTCGCTGTTCGACCAGTCGGTGTTCGTGACCGAGGCGATCAAGGACGTGGCCGAGGAGGGGCTGATCGCCGCCGCCCTGACCGGGCTGATGATCCTGCTGTTCCTGGGCTCGTGGCGGCCGACCCTGGTGGTGCTGGTCTCCATCCCGCTGGCGGTGCTGACCTCGCTCGCCGTGCTCGCCGCGATGGGCGAGAGCATGAACGTCATGACCCTGGGCGGCCTGGCGCTCGCCGTCGGCATCCTGGTCGACGACGCCACGGTGGCGATCGAGAACACCTACCGCGTGCTGGAAAGCGGCACCCCGTTCCGCGAGGCCGTGGTCGAGGGGGCCGCCACCATCGCCAAGCCGACCCTGATCTCGACGCTGTCGATCTGCTCGGCGTTCGTCTCGGTGCTGTTCCTGACGGGTGCTCCGAAGTACATCTTCACCCCCCAGGCGCTGGCGGTGGTGTTCGCCATGCTCGCCTCCTACGTGCTGTCGCGCACCCTGGTGCCGATCCTGATCGACGTCCTGGTCGGCCCGGAACAGAAGCGGCGCCAGGAGCAGGAAAAGGGTGGGGCGGACAGGAAGAAGCCGGGCTTCTTCGCCCGCTTCCACAAGGGCTTCGAGGCGCGGTTCGAGCGGTTCCACCGCGGCTATCTCGGCCTGCTGCACGCCGTGCTGGCGCGCCGCCTGGTCACGTCGCTGGTCGCCAGCGCGGTGCTGCTGGTCGCGGGCGCCCTGTTCCCGTTCCTGGGCCGGGACTACTTCCCGGCGATCTCGTCGGGCCAGATCACCCTGCACGTCCGCGCCCGTCCCGGCGCCCGCATCGAGGAGACCGCCAAGCTGTTCCAGGGCGTCGAGGACGTCATCCGCCAGCAGGCCGGCCCCGGCAACGTGCCGACCATCGTCGACAACATCGGCCTGCCCTCGATCACCTACAACCTGGCGTTCAACGACGGCACCTTCGTCGGCTACAACGACGGCCAGATCCTGGCCACCCTGAAGCCCGGCCTGAGCAGCGCGCTGCTGACCAAGAAGCTCCGCGTGGTGCTGCACCAGCGCTACCCGGACTCGGTGTTCTACTTCCAGCCCGCCGACATGATCACCCAGATCCTGGACTTCGGCGTGCCGTCTCAGGTGGACGTGCAGGTGCACGGCCGCCACCAGGCCGACGACCTCAAGATGGCCTTGGCGATCGAGAACCGCCTGCGCAACCTGCGCGGCCTGGTCGACGTGCACCTGCAGCAGATCACCAACTCGCCCGAGTTCTTCACCGAGGTCGACCGCCAGCGCGCCGCCGAGCTCGGCCTGACCGAGCAGGACATCGCCAACCAGGTGAACATCTCGCTGTCGGGCTCCTTCCAGGTGGCGCCGAACTTCTGGACCGACCCCAAGACCGGCATCCCCTGGCAGCTCACGGTGCAGACCCCGGAATACCGGGTGGACGACTTCGCCGCGGTCGCCAACACCCCGATCTACAC
>CAXTOD010000060.1:0-12258 GCA_964245705.1 uncultured Acetobacteraceae bacterium | reverse complement strand
CAAGGTGATCTATGACCACGTGCTGCAGCCGGGCGAGAGCTGGGCGGTGCCGCCCGATGCCGGCCCGGTGACGCTCACCACCGGCAACGCGGGCGGCCTGACCCTGTCCGCGGACGGCATTGTCACGCCGCCGCTCGGCCGCGTCGGCGGGATCAGGCGGTCGGTCCCGCTGAGCGCCCAGGCGATCCACGACGGCTCGATCCTGGCCGTGGCCGTGCCGGGCAGCGCCACCGCCCATCCGCCGCACCCGGCGCATGCGGCCGCCACGACCCCTGCGAACGCCGACGATTCGGCGGACGACCTGAACGCACGGCAGCTGAAAAGCGTGACGCCGCACTAGGTCTGCCGGCCTGCGGCGGATGCCCTGGACCTGTTCAACCGGACCGGTTCCTGGCAGGAAGCGCAGATGCGCGCCGTCGCGGTCGCTCCATGTCGCGACCCGACGACGCGGGACGCCATCGCGCGGGCGTGGCGAACCCGTGCACGAGGAAGCAAATCGCGATGAGCTACCGACCGTACCAGCAGATCGAACGCCGCAGGTCCCGCCAGATCAGCGTCGGCCGGGTGAAGGTGGGCGGCGACGCGCCGATCAGCGTGCAGACCATGACCAACACCCTGACCAGCGACGCGCAGGCGACGATCGCGCAAATCCGGCTGTCGGAGATCGCCGGCGTGGACATCGTGCGGGTGTCCTGCCCGGACGAGGACAGCACCGCGGCCCTGGCCGAGATCGTGCGCGAGGTGAACGTGCCGATCGTGGCCGACATCCACTTCCACTACAAGCGCGCCATCGAGGCGGCCCGCGCCGGGGCCGCCTGTTTGCGCATCAACCCCGGCAACATCGGCTCGCCGGAGCGGGTGCGCGAGGTGGTGAACGCGGCGCGCGAGCATGGCTGCTCGATCCGCATCGGCGTCAACGCCGGATCGCTGGAGCGGCACCTGCTGGAGAAGTACGGCGAGCCCAACCCCGACGCGCTGGTCGAGAGCGCGCTGGAGCACGCCAAGATCCTGCAGGACCACGACTTCCACGAGTTCAAGATCAGCGTGAAGGCGTCCGACGTGTTTTTGGCCGTCGCCGCCTACCAGCAGCTCGCCGACGCCTGCGACCACCCGCTGCACATCGGCATCACCGAGGCGGGCGGCAAGCGCGCCGGCACGGTGAAGAGCGCGATTGGGCTGGGCAGCCTCCTATGGGCCGGGATCGGCGACACCATGCGGGTGTCGCTGTCGGCGGAGCCGGAGGAGGAGGTCCATGTCGGCTGGGACATCCTGAAGTCGATGGGCATCCGCCACCGCGGGGTGAAGATCATCTCCTGCCCATCCTGCGCGCGTCAGGGGTTCGACGTGATCCGGACGGTGGCGACGCTGGAGGAGCGGCTGGCGCACATCGAGACGCCGCTGACCCTGTCGATCATCGGCTGCGTGGTGAACGGGCCGGGCGAGGCGCTGATGACCGACATCGGCGTCACCGGCGGCGGCTCGGGCCGGCACATGGTGTATTCCGCCGGCCGGCAGGACCACACCATGCCGGCGGACACCATGGTCGAGCACATCGTCGAGCTGGTGACGGCAAAGGCGGAGGTAATCCAGGCGGAGCTGGACGCCAGGAAGGCGCAGGAAGCGGCGGAGGCTTCGCGCGTGCCGGCGTCCCAAGCCGCTGAGTAGGACCAGGACCGGCGCGTCGTGGATGCCCTGCAGCCGGTCCGCGGCACGCGCGACCTCCTGGGCGAGGACCAGCGCCGCCATGCGCACGTGGTCGGAACCGCACGCCGGATCGCCGGGCTGTACGGGTTCGACGAGTGGAGCACGCCGATCTTTGAGGACACGCGCGTGTTCCAGCGCAGCCTCGGCGAGACCTCGGACGTGGTGTCCAAGGAGATGTACAGCTTCACCGACCGTGGCGGCGACCCCGTCACGCTGCGGCCGGAAGGGACGGCCGGGGTGTGCCGGGCGCTGGTCAGCAACGGCCTGACCCAGTCGCTGCCGCAGAAGGTGTTCTATGCCGGCCCCATGTTCCGCTACGAGCGGCCGCAGAAGGGTCGCTACCGCCAGTTCCACCAGATCGGCGCCGAGCTGATCGGGCCGGCCGAGCCGCTGGCGGATGCGGAGATCATCGCCCTCGGGCGCGACATCCTGGCCTCGCTCGGCATCGCCGGACGGACCGTGCTGGAGCTAAACACGCTGGGCGACGCCGAAAGCCGCCAAGCCTGGCGGATCGCGCTGGTCGGCTACTTCGCCGAGGTACGGGAGCGTCTGTCGGAGGACAGCCAGGCGCGGCTCAAGCGCAACCCGCTGCGCATCCTCGACAGCAAGTCGCCGGCCGACCAGGCGCTGGTGGCCGAGGCGCCGACCATCGAGGCCTTCCTCACGCCGGAGGCGCGCGCCTTCTGGGACGGCCTGCGCTCGGCGCTGGACGGGTTCGGCGTCCCGTTCCGGGAGAACCCGCGCATCGTGCGCGGGCTCGATTACTACAGCCACACCGCGTTCGAGTTCGTGACCGCGGAGCTCGGCGCGCAGGGCACGGTGCTGGCCGGCGGACGCTATGACGGGCTGGTGGCCGACATGGGCGGCCCGCCGACGCCGGCAGTCGGCTGGGCCGCCGGGATCGAGCGGCTGTCCATGCTGCTGGACGGCGCGCCGCCGGTGCCGGTGCCGGTCGCGGTGGTGCCGGTCGGCGAGGCGGTGCTGCCGGCCGCCCTCGCGGTGCTGCAAACTCTGCGCGGCGTCGGGATCCGTGCCGAGATGGCCTACCGCGGCAACCTCAAGCGCCGGATGGAGCGCGCGAACCGGATCGGCGCCGGCTACGCGGTGATCCTGGGCGAGGAGGAAGTGGCGCGCGGCGTGGCGCAGCTGAAGCATCTCGGGGAGGGCACGCAGGAGGAGGTGCCGCTCGACCGCCTGGCCGCCCATCTGGTGACCCGCCCGGCCGCGACCTCCGGCTGATGCGGTTCGAGGACAGGCTCGACCGGATCGTCGGACGCTCCGACGAGCTGCAGGCCATGCTGTCCGGCGGCCTGTCGGGCGAGGCGTTCAACAAGGCGTCGCGCGAGTTCTCCGAGCTGGGCCCGCTGGTGGAGCGGATCGGCGCCTTGCGCCAGGCCGAGCGCGAGATGCGCGACGCCGAGGCGATGCTGGCCGATCCCGACATGCGCGAGCTGGCGCAGGCTGAGCTCGACCGCCTGCAGGCCCAGCTCCCCGCCCTGCGCCATGAGATCAGGCTGGCGCTGCTGCCCAAGGACGAGGCCGACGAGCGCAGCGCGATCCTGGAGATCCGGCCGGCGGCGGGCGGCGACGAGGCCGGGCTGTTCGCCGCCGAGCTGTTCGGCGCCTATCGCCGCTTCGCCGAGCTGCACGGCTGGCGTTTCGAGCTGCTGGAATACGACGAGAGCGAACTCGGCGGCCTCCGCGGCGCGATCGCCAACGTCAACGGCCGCGGCGTGTTCGCGCGGCTGAAATACGAGTCCGGGGTGCACCGGGTGCAGCGCGTGCCGGCGACCGAATCGCAGGGCAGGATCCACACCTCGACGGTGACGGTGGCGGTGCTGCCGGAAGCGGAGGAGGTGGACGTGACGGTCAACGAGAGCGACCTGCGCATCGATGTCTACCGCGCGTCCGGGGCCGGCGGGCAGCACGTCAACAAGACCGAAAGCGCCGTGCGGATCACCCATCTGCCGAGCGGCATCGTGGTGGCGATGCAGGAGGAGCGCAGCCAGCACAAGAACCGCGCCAAGGCGATGAAGATCCTGCGGGCCAAGCTCTACGAGGGGCAGCGGGCGCAGGCGCATTCCGAACGCGCCGCCGACCGCAAGGCCCAGGTCGGCACCGGCGACCGTTCCGAGCGGATACGCACCTACAACTTCCCGCAAGGGCGGGTGTCGGACCACCGGATCAACCTGACGCTCTACAAGATCGACCGGGTGATGGCGGGCGAGCTCGACGAGTTCATGGACGCGCTGACGGCGGAGGAGCAGGCGTCCCTGCTGGCGCAGGAGGAATAGCGCGTGGCGGCCGATGGGCTCAGGATACCGGCGTCTGGCAGAACGGCGAGCGGCCGTAGCGGGTCTGCACGGCGGCGGGATCGGTCGGGTCGGCGAGGTAGAACTGGGTGAAGTCGCGCGCGCCGAGTGCCAGAAAGGTTCGTCCGTCCGGGTCGGTCAGCATGCCCTGGCCGCTGACCTGGTGCACCTCCCGGTTCCCGTCCCGGTTGCGGAAGGCGATCTCCCCGCACAGGGCGTAGTCGTGCGCCTGGTTGGCCGGCTTGCTGCCGTCGGGCACAGAGACCGGTATGCGCGCCTCCGTGGTGGCCTGGTCCAAGTGAACGGTGGCGACCAGGGCGCCGTCGACGTAGAGGCGGGTGGTCTCGCTCAACTCCTCGGACGCCTTCTGGTCCAGCACCACGAAGTGCGCCGCCCAGCCGGCGGGGGAAAGGACAAGGCTGCAGGCGAAGGCCACAAGGAAGGTCCGCAGGCTCATGTCGAGGAGGGGCAGGGCATGCGGCATTCCTTGCCTGCGCCCGCGGACAGGCTGGGCGCGACCGGTCGGGGAGATCAGCATGACGCAGGTGCGGGTGGCGGAGTTGCTGGCACGCGCCGAGACGGCGCTGGGCCACGCCGGGATCGGGGAAGCGCGGCGGGAAGCACTGCTTCTGCTGGCACACGCGCTGGGCCTGGACCGGCTCGGGCTGCTGTCGCTGGGACAGGACGCGCCGGTCGAGGAGGACGAGTTCGAGCGGCTACTGGCACGACGGGTGCTGCGCGAGCCGCTGGCCTTCATCGTCGGACGACAGGGGTTCTGGACCCTGGAGCTGGCGGTCTCGCCGGACACGCTGGTCCCGCGGGCCGACAGCGAAACGCTGGTCGAGGCGCTGCTGGAAGCGCGTCCGGACCGGCAGGCGGTGACGCGGCTGCTGGATCTCGGCACCGGCACCGGATGCCTGCTGCTCGCCGTCCTGTCGGAGTATCCGGACGCCTGGGGCATGGGCGTGGACCTGTCCGCCCCGGCCTGCCGGCTCGCCTCGTCCAACGCAAAGGCCAACGGTTTGGCGACACGCAGCGCCTTCGTCTGCTGCGACTGGACGGCGCCGATCCGCGGCAGCTTCGACGCGATCGTCAGCAACCCGCCCTACATACCGACCCCGGACCTGTCCGGACTGATGCCCGAGGTGGCGGGCCACGAACCGGTCCGGGCGCTGGATGGCGGCGTCGACGGCCTGCAGGCCTACCGGACGCTGCTGCCCGTGATCGTCTGCCTGCTCGCTCCCGGCGGGTTGTGCGTGCTGGAGGTGGGTGCCGGCCAGGCGGAGGACGTCGTCACGCTCGGAAGAGCCGCCGGGCTCCGGCCCGCGGGGGTGCGTGCCGACCTGGGCGGGATCACGCGTGCGGTGCTGCTGGAAGCGGGACCCGGCACGGCACAGAAAACATTTGGCACGAACGTCGTCCGAAGCTAGGGTCGGGTCTGGCGCCCATGGATCGAACCTAGTTCGGCCATGGCGGAACGACGAAACGCGCTGCCATGTGGCTTCGGTCACGTCCTGCGCCCTCGGATGTTCAAGGCCGACGCGCCGTCTTGAGCGTTCTCGAAGGTGTTCGTGACCCGCTGGTGCCTTCATGGGCACCGGCGGATCGGGATCCCTGGAACGGGTTCGAAGCAAAGGATCGGCAGCAAACGGGCAACACGCTCCAGCGGACCCGAAGGGCCGGGGCGTCGATCAGGAAAGTGCTGTGACAAGCTGATGAACATGAAACGTATGCGCGGCCGGAACCACCGTCCTGGTGGCGGCGGCGGTGGGGCCGGTGGCGGCACGCCGATCCGCCACCACAATGGCCAGATCCCGCTCAACCGGAACCACGTGTTCGACAGCAACGGCCCGGACCTGCGCATCCGCGGCACGGCGCAGCAGCTGTTCGAGAAGTACCTGCAGCTGGGCCGCGACGCGACCAGCTCCGGCGACCGGGTGATGGCGGAGGGCTACTTCCAGCATGCCGAGCACTACTTCCGCATCCTGAACGCGATCGCGCAGGCAGCGCAGCAGAGCCAGGCCAGCCAGCAGGTGCACCACCAGCGCCGGCATCATTCGGAGGGCGAGCAGGAGGATCGTTCGAGCGAGGCGGCAGCCGGCTCGCAGGAAGCCTCGGTTCCGGAAGAGCAGCGCCCACAGCCGGAGATGTCGTCAGCCGAGGCCTGACGCGGCAGGCCGCGCCGTCAGCCTGTGACGGCCGCCGATCCCGTTCCGGCCGACGTCCTACGCGGTGGCTCGTCAAGGAGAAGCCGCGTCCGGGGCCGTACCGTCCGGACACGCTTCCGGCACGAAGCCCAGCATCTCCTGCGATCAGGTTCGTAAGCAGCCGACGCGCGGTAAGGCCGACCACCAGGGACGCGCCGCCGGCGGAGGCGAACAGGCTGAGGCCATACTGCCTGACCGGCGCGAACGTCATCAGCGCCGCCGAGATCGTAACCACGAACGTGAGCAGGTCGGCTACCTACTCAAATACGCGGATCTGCGTGACGTGCTTGCGTGCCAGCAGGTCGTCCTCCTCGCCAGTCTTGAAGCGATCGAGGTAAAGCTCAACAGAGATGCGCAGCGCCGGCGGGACGGTCCAGCCGACCAGCAGCACGAAGATGAACAGCAGGACTTGGCCGACCAGCACGAACGCGTCGCAGAACAGGCCGGCCGCGGGCAGCGCCGCACCGACCGCGACCACCCCCACCAGCGCGCGCAGCGGACCCCTGACCTCCTTGGTAAGGGAGCGGAAGAAGGCGCGTCGGGACCCGGGAATGCGGAAGACCAAGTCCACCGGCAGGCGGCTGGCCAGCAGTGCCAGCAGCCCCGCCAGCACCGGCACGAGGACCGAGGCGCGCGGGGGAGGCTCCAGTCCAGCCAGCCACGCAAACCGGTGACGCGGTGCAGGAGCCGTTTCGCATCCGTTCTCGATTGGCAATTCGGGAGTCGTCGCGGCGGAACACGCGCTCGGCGAGGCGGTTCCGGCCGATGTTGACTTGCCCTCGGCGCCTTTGTATCCCACCGCTCCCGGCGCGACGGCGGCGTAGCTCAGCGGTAGAGCAGGAGAATCATAATCTCTTGGTCGGCGGTTCAAATCCGTCCGCCGCTACCATCGCGTCGGGTTCGACTGCAGTGACCCGTGCCGCCGGACCGATGACGGCGGTCCGGCATCCCGTGGCCAGCCTCGTCCGGTGCCGCGGATCGAACCCTGACGGTCAGGCAGGATGGCAGCGGCTCGTTCATCCCGGCGACCGGCGCTTCCGCCTGCGTACGACCAGCGCTCCGGCCTCCGATCCGTCTTCCGGCTGATCCGGCACCACCGGACCTGCGGCCACGCCGTCCGATCCGGTTCCGCCCCGCGGCTTCGCCAGCCGAGCAACCAATTCTTGAACGGGCCCATACGGTCGGCTAGTCTTGATATGGTCGCCGATCGATACCTCCGGATCGTTGCACCTCCGGCCATGTCGGCGGCTGCCCACGTCGGCCGTCTTCCGCATCGTCCGGCATCCATCCCTCATCTTGGCTTGTCCATGTCGTCGTACGCCAAGGCTTGACCGGTCCGTCCGGCCAGCCGCTCCATGATCACGCCCGTGTCGGCGGCTTTCGCAGGAACACCATGATGAAGCATCTGGGCATCGCCGTGTTCGGCGCGGTTGTCGCAGCCGTGTCGATCATGCGGCTGGACGAGACGCAGGCGGACGGCCTGACGCCGACGCAGCTGCAGGCCGCCTTCGCCGCCGGGTCCAGCATCTCGGTCGGTTCCGTCGACAGCTACGCCCGCCAGCTTGCGGCGGCCGCATTGCCCGCCTCCGCGGTCGGCGTGGCCGGTGGCGTTGCAGCCTATTCGGACAGCCGGATCGTCGGCGCGTTGCAGATGGGCGGTGGGGACGCGAGCGGAACCATCCTGATCGCATCCGGCGAGACATTCGGACGGACCCAGGCAACCCGGCTGTCTGACGTCTACAACATTGCCGATCACGGCGCGCGCGGCGACGCGGCCACCGACACGTCGGCGATGAACAAGGCGATCGCCTTCGCCACTGCCAATCCCGGCACCCACATCTACATCCCGCAAGGCACCTGGCCGCTCACCGCCGGCACCAGCGCCGGGTTCGCCATTCCGTCATCCACCACCGTCGAGGGCGCAGACCAGTCCGCCACGATCGTGACCTGGAACGACGCGTCCGGCTACAACCTGTTCACCAGCGCTGATACCACGTCCACACGCGCATCCGACATCCGGTTCCAGAACTTCACGGTGCAGGGCACGTGGAACCCGGCGGTCGCGAACCCGACCCCGTCGAACGCGTCGGCGAGCTACGGCAACCCGTTCATCCCGGCCAACGTGGACGGCCTGACCTTCTTCCGCATCACGTCGGAGAATTCGCACGCCTTCAGCATCAGCGCGCGCACCAGCACGGAAGTCAACGTGCAGAACGACACGGTCCGCTGGGGCGTCTCGGACGGGATCAACCTGTCGGAATGCGCCGACGTGAGCGTGACCGACAACATGATCTCGCACACCGACGACGACTCGATCTCGGTGCATTCCGACATCTACGACAGCTGGGGGGTGCGGCGCGACCTCAACATCACCGGCAACCGCATCTTCGACAGCCAGGGCATCCGGGTGCTGTCGGCCAGGCAGGCGAACATTTCCGGCAACACCCTCGACACCGTGCGCCAGCAGGGCATCAACGTGCAGACGGTGACGCCCAACGGCAGCTCGTTCCAGGAAGGCGTTTCTGCCGGGATGTCGATCCTCATCTCCAACAACACAATCTCCAACGTCCTCGACCGCACCAACATCGACAACCTGAACTCGGGCGCTTCCGCCATCCTCGTCGACGGATACAGCGCCCGTGCCGGGTCCTACGCCGCGGTGCCGGGCGAGAACAACCCGTCCACCGGAAAGATCATAGACCCGTATCCCGAGTTCATGGCCAACAGCACGTCCTCGTCGGTGCCGACGGCAGGCACGCACAGCATCCTGATCGTCGGCAACCACATCAGCCGCACCCTTCCCAACAGCAACGGCATGGACGGCCGATACCCGAACTGGGCCAGCTTCCACCAGGGCACGATCTCGTCCCGTCTCGGCGCCAAGAATCCCACCCTGGCGGAGAACGACATCGAGCCCAACGGCGTCTTCCTGGACGGCGGCTACCTGAAGGACGTGCTGGTCGAGGGCAACGACTTCCACGGCCTGAAGAACGGGCTGTTCGTGCAGGGAAGCGGCCACCTCGAGGACATCGCCTTCCGCGGCAACAACGTCGTCGACATGTCGCAGGCCGGCGTCATCGTCAACATGACCGGCAAGCTCAACCTTTACGTCGAGGACAACCTGTTCGACCTGGATCCATACATGAAGGGCTGCGGACGCGGGTCGAACGGCGTCTGGTCCACCGAATGCGGGCCGGAGGCCCTCTACCAGAACGCCGGCTCCGGCGTCGTGTTCCGGCGCAACGTCATCCGCAACGCGCTCTACGACACCAACGTCGATCCCACGCAGCCGACCGGCGGGGACCTGTTCGAGGACAACATCGACGAGGCGCAGCCCGTCGTGGTCAACGACTATTATTCCTCGTCCAACAAGGGCATCGCCCGGCTGCATCGCGAGGGCTTCAGGGTGCTGCAGCTCGACAGCGACCCGACCAGCGCCACGTACGATACCTTCCTGACGGTGCCGATCTCGAAGGCGATGGCTATGCCGACCACCGGCTACTGGGTCGGTGGCGCGTTCGTTGCCAACGCGTCTCCGTCGCTCGCCTCGCCGATCTACGGCTGGCTGCGCCTGACCACCAGCGCCTCCAACGTGGCCGGTGCGGACTGGATCGCGATCACCGGCAACGCCGGCGGCACGGTGTCCGGCCAGGCCGCCGCGTACACGCTTCTTCCGTCCGACTGCGGCACCATCATCCGCGACACCGCAACCGTCGCCCACACCTATACGGTGCCGGCCGGCCTCGCCGTCGGGTGCAGGGTCATGGTGATCCAGGCCGGCAGCGGCGGGACCATCACCTTCGCTCCGGGTTCCGGCGAAACACTGGAGCAGGCCGGAACCGGAACGCTGGCGCACGCCACCACCGGGCAGTTCACCGAGGCCGGCATCATGGTCGACAGCACGTCGACCTTCCTGTTGAGCGGCCAGGTGCAGTGACCAGGGAGCTTCCGTACACCTCCCGCCATCGACGGCCGGGGGATCAATCTCCTTGACCTGTCGGACCCACAGCTTCTAATATATTACGACACTGGAACATATGCGATCTTCCCCTTCACGTCCCGAAGGGTCCCGCGGCGGACGCCCGTCGCCGTCCTGATCGCCGATCCGGTCCCCGCCTGCCGATGCCGTTTCTTCAGGCCGCCTTCGGGCGGCTTTTTCATGTCCGGAGTCCGGCCCATGTCCCTCGACCTTTCCTCGCCAAGACTGGTTCTGGCGGGAAACGCCTATGGCGAATGCAGCGGCGGCGGCCGCATCGGAATGGAGAACGTGACCTCCGTCGTCCTGCAGCGGGTGAGGAACGGCTGGGGCCCGACGCCGATCGCGGTGTGCCTGGCGCCGGCGCAGTTCTCCTGCTGGTCCGACGCCAACCGGTCCCGGCTCGAGACCGCCTGCCGGACCGATCCGGCGGGCTGGGCGGTGGCGCTCGACGTCGCGGACGCGGCGCTGGCCGGCACCCTGCTTGATCGCACCTGCGGCGCCGACAGCTACTACGCGCTGAGCATGAAGCGGCCCGCGTACTGGGCGAGGACGCCGGCGCGTCACGTGTATTCCGACCATTGGCACAGCTTCTGGCTGGTCCGGCCGCATGCTCCGCATCCGACCGCCTCGTCGCTCGTGGCGGAGGCCGCGGATGGCGCGGCGGACCCGGCGCTGTCAGGAGCGCTGTCATGAGCGGCCAGACGATGGCGGCTCCCGCCGCGGCCCCCGTCCTGCCGTCGCCGGCCGGATCGTCGTCGCCCCTGCCGTCGCCCCTGCCGTCGCTCCACTGGCGGCATCTGCTGGACTGGTCCCGGCAGCCCGGAACGCAGCAGGGCCTCAGCCTGCTGGTCGCGGGCGTCGTGCTGGCCGGGCTGCACCCGTTCCCGTCCGCCGAGGGCATCGCCGCGACGCTGCTCGCTGCCAGCCTGCCGAAGCTGTGGCCGGACAACACCACCGACGCGATCCGCGCGCGCTGCCTGTCCAACGCGCTGGCGCACGCGATCGCCACCCGGCGTCCGGCCGACCTGGAGCAGGCCGCATCCACCGCCGCGACCCTGCTGATCGCCGACAGGGCGTCCTGACGCCCGCGTCCGGACGCGTCCTTCCTTCCTCAATGGAGCCCGCTTCATGCACCTGACCTCCAGCCTGTCGCGTCGCCAGATGCTTCGCCTGTCCGCCCTGGGCGGCGCCGGGCTCATTGCTGCCTGCACCACCACGCATAACGGCGGCACCACCACCGCCACAATCGATGTCACCACCATCGTGAGGGACGGCCAGGCGATCGTGTCGGCGATCTCCGCCGCCCTTCTGTCGCCCACCGTGATCGCGCTGCTCGGCGTGAACTACGGCACTGCGGAAGCGGCACTCGTAGCGGCGCAGCTGGTGCTGGGCGAGATCGAGACGCTGACCGGCGGCACGGTGACGGTGTCGCTGGACGTGACAAAGGTCCAGTCCCTGGTGGTGTCGATGCTGTCCGACAGCCAGACCGCACTGGCGCTGGTGCAGGGCGTGCTGGGCAGGCTGCCGGGCAGCGAGGCCACCTCCACCGGCAACGCCGTCGCCGCCGCCCTGGCGCTGATCCCGATCGTGCAACTCGCCGCCGGCCTCGCCACCGGCCGGACCGTCACCGGCTCCATGACCGAGGCGCAGGCGCTGGCGGTCATCCGCCGCAGTGGCCGGTGAGCCTTTCCGCCCTGCTGGCCCGCCTCCTGCGCTGGATCGCCGGCCTGCTGGACCGGCACGCCGCGGCGGCGGCGCGCGACGACGTCCTCGTCAAACAGAACCAGGAGGCTGCCGATGCAGCGCGCGCGGCCCAGGCGGGTGCTCCCGTGTCTCGTTCCGTTCTGGCTGACGGCGTGCGCAGCGGGCGCGACTTCTGACCCGTCCGTCGGCCCGGTGCCGCTGCCGCCATCGCGCATCGTGAACCCTTGCGACGCCATCCGCCTGCCGCCCCGGCTCGACGAGGCCAGGCGGGCGGCACTGGCCGACGAGATCGCAGCCGCGCCGGCCTCGGCGGTCTGGCCGGACGTGCTGCGCGACGCGGCCGGCGCGGCTG
>CAXTOD010000059.1:12044-12325 GCA_964245705.1 uncultured Acetobacteraceae bacterium | reverse complement strand
GCAGCGGGGCGCCGAGCCCGAGCAGGTAGTAGCCGCCATCCTCGGCCGGCCCGATCACCACCTCGGCACCGTCCGCCAGCGCCGCGACGGCGGCCGCGACCTGCCGCACCGACAGGTCCGGCACGTCGGCTCCCAGCAGCACGACCGGGGGATGCGCCGCCGCCCGCGCCATCCGCGCGCCCAGGTCGCCGTCGCCCTGGTCCGCCAGCACGACGTCCCGGCCGAGCCAGGCCGCGAACGCGTCCGCCGGTCCGCCGGTGGTCCGCACCTCCATCGGCAGG
>CAXTOD010000059.1:0-12034 GCA_964245705.1 uncultured Acetobacteraceae bacterium | reverse complement strand
GAAGGCGCTGTGCAGCGCCACGGCGTTCTGGAACCGATAGACGCCGATGGAGAGGACGCCCTTGCCATTCCCTGCGGGGAAGAACGCGGACGCCTCCTCAAGCCCGTACGGTCCCCAGAGCCGGATCGCCAGCGCCAGGTGGGTGTTGGCGTAGTAGTCCCGATCCATGCGGGTGCCCGGCCCGCCGTTGCACGTCACCAGCATCCTCGTCCCGTCCGGCGCCGATCCTTGCAGGCCCGCAGGCCCGGCCGCATCTGCAGGCTCATGCACGCATCCTCCCATTCCCGGCGCAGGCCGATGGCGGCGGCGATGCCGACGCTGCTGGCGGCCGCCGCCACGGTCGCGACGCTGCTCGGGGAACGCAGAGCGCCGCTGCGCAGGCAAACCCAGCGGGAGCCGCGACGGATCCTGCGCAACCTCGCGCTCGGCGCCTTCAGCCTGGCAACCGTGGTCCTGGCCGAAGGCCCGGTGGTGCGCCCGCTGGCGGCCCGCGCGCTCTGGCGCAGGCGCGGCCTGGCGCAGCGCCTGCCCCTGCCTTCCTGGGCGCGCGACCTCACCGCGTTCCTGCTCATGGACTACACCATGTACGTGTGGCACGTGCTGACGCACAAGCTGCCGGCGCTGTGGCGCCTGCACCTGGTGCACCACGTCGATCTCGACCTTGACGCCTCCACGGCGCTGCGCTTCCACGCCGCCGACATGCTGGTCTCGGTGCCGTGGCGTGCTGGCCAGGTGGCGCTGCTCGGCGCGTCGCCCCGGGCGCTGCGCTCGTGGCAGGCGTTCTTCTTCGTCTCGGTGCTGTTCCACCATTCCAACTGGCGGCTGCCGGTCCGCCTCGAGCGCCTCCTCGCCCTCGTGCTGACCACGCCGCGCATGCACGGCATCCACCATTCGGCGATGCGCGGCGAGACGGATTCGAACTGGTCCAGCGGCCTCAGCCTGTGGGACCGCCTGCACCGCACCTTCCGGCTCGACGTTCCGCAGCACCGCATCACGATCGGCGTGCCCGGCTACCGCGAGCCGGACGAGACCGGGCTGCGCGGCTCGCTCCGGCTGCCGTTCACGCGCCAGCGCGACGCCTGGGCCCCGCCGCCCGGACACGAGGATGTGCGTCGAACGCCCTCCCGTTCCGCCGTGTTCGACGGCCGAGGAGTGCTGCCACCATGACATCGCCCGCCCAGCTCAGCGACGAGCTCCGGTCCGCCGCCACGCCAGACCTGCGCCGCCGCCGCTGGCTGGTGGGGCTTTCCCTGCTCGGCAGCACGATCGGCCAGATCGTCGCCCTGTACCAGGTCGGCATCGTCAAGCACCTGCCCGACCCGCCGGGGAGGCTGTTCGACTCCAACCGCGTCAACGCCTCGACCTACGCCTACAAGCGCCTGCAGGTGCCGGACGCGGTGCTGATGATCGGCACCTACGCCGCCACCGCGGCCCTGGCCGCGGCCGGCGGCAAGGACCGTGCGGAGCGCACGCCCTGGCTGCCGGTGGCGCTGGCGGCCAAGACGCTGTTCGACGTCGGCACCAACCTCAAGCTGGCGCGGGAGGAATGGCAGGAGAACGGCGCCCTGTGCGCCTACTGCCAGACCGCCTCAGCCTTGTCGCTGGCCTCCGCGGCGCTTGCCGTGCCGGAAGGGGCACGCGGCCTGCGCACCCTGCTGCGGCGCCGGCCGCGCCGGGCGACCAGCCTCATTCCCGCCGGATTGGCTGGCATGGGTCGGGCAGGAACTGGCCAAGCCTGATTTGCAACGGGCTCCGTCCCGCGCGGCGCCGTGCTGCTGGAGCGCAACGGGAGCGACGGGTTGGCTCGCGCGGCCGTCATCGACGCCGCCATCCTGCACCAGTCGCGACCTGCTGGCGCAAGAGCACCCCGCCATCTTTCCCTGAACGCCTTGCCAGAACCACCCTTGCGGCGTCGCGAGCCTTGCAGCGACGTCGCACTCCAGGAACGCCTCGGACAGATCCCGCTAGAGCATCACCGGATCAGGTGTGGTCACCTGATCGGTAAAGATGCTTGTCAAAACAAAGAGCTGGACCGTGACCGGTGAACGAACGTGAACCGGTTGCGGTCTAGGCCATCCGACGAACGGGCACATGTCCGGGGCAGCCAGCCGGCTGCCAGATGGGCCATGCGATCTTTCGCCGGTCGCCCGGGCGAGCTCACGGACACGATGCGGACGCCCCAGCAGGTGGCGTGCTGCACGTCCTGACCTGCCTCATCCCATGCGCCGGATGACCGGCGCAGGTGAATTCACGGCCGAAGTACGATCTTCCCGCGCGTGTGACGCTGTTCCAGGTCGCGAAAGGCGTTCCGGACGTCCCCGAGCCCGTAGACCTTCGCGATGGGCGCTTCCAGCTTCCCCGCCTCGATAAGACCGGCCAGTTCGGCCAGGACGCGCACGTCGGCCGCCTCCATGCCGCCGGCCGACCTCGTCCTGAACGTTTCGGCGGCCGCGAAGTCGATGATGGTGTTCACGCGCCCAGGGTCCAGCCCGAGCGCTCCGACGGCAAGTTCGACATAGCCTCCGCCGAAGAAGTCGAGGAACGCGTCGATGCGCCCGGACGGGGCTGCGGCCTTGCAGCGCCGGGCAAGGTCGTCGCCGTAGTTCACCGGGATCACGCCGTGCGCCGACAGCCACGCGTCGTTGGCGGGGCCTGCGATGCCGAGCACGGCAGCACCCCTGCGCCGCGCCAGCTGGACGGCGATGACGCCCACCCCTCCAGCGGCGCCCGCGACGGCAACCGTATCGCCCGGCTGCAGATCGACCGCGTCGACCGCGGCGTACGCCGTGGTGCCGGCGACGAACAGGCTGCCGGCAACCTCCCACGACAGGCCTGACGGCTTGGCCGTCAACTGCCCGGCGGGAACGGCGACGTATTCGGCGTGGCTGGCCCGTTCGTGGGTGAAGCCGAACACCTCGTCGCCGGACCTGAACGTCGCGGCTTCCTGTCCGACCTCCTCCACGACGCCCGCCAAGTCGCTGCCTTCCCCAGAAGGAAAGGTGGCCGGCCAACGGTCGTGCAGGAGCCCCTTGCGGATCGCCGCTTCGCCCGGGTTTATCCCGGCCGCCTTCACCTGCACGAGCACCCGTCCGGCTCCAGCAACGGGACGAGGGACATCGCGCACCTCGAGCACCTCGACGTCTCCGTAGCGGTCGAAGCGCACGGCTTTCATGACAGCCATCTCCGATCTCCGTCTGGTCGGGCCTGACGTTCGAGCTGGCGCGCTTGATCCGCCAGTCGCCAGCACTGCCCGCGGTTGTCTGCAATGGTAGCGGCGGCTCCAAGGCTCGTCTTCACAGGGAGGCCGGCACGAGCCAGCCGACGGCAAAGGGGAATGAATCTCGGCGAGTCACTCCTACTCGATTAACTGTTTAGGCGCTAACTATTGTAACGTCTCAACATTCTTCTGGGATATCGGGCTACTTTCCGTCCTCGTGCCGTCAAAAAGAGCAGCTCGACAGATTCAAACACTTAGATCCGGAACCGGAGATCCGAGAGCTTGTACGTGAGCTGTAAGCGCAAAAGGAAGCTGCCGGTCGTTTCTCGTCTGCAGCAGCCGACTTCGGGAAGGCCAGTCGAGAACGGATTTCAGAAAAATGTCGCCGATGGGGTTGCCCCTGCGGACCTTGCCAGTGCGCTTTGGCAAAGCCGTCAGCTTCGCGCGCGGTTCCCAATCGGGAAGGCTCAGTCGCGCTCGCTTACGTGAGTGTCAGCCGACGAGAGCCGGCTGCAACTCCTCCTCGACCCATCGGCGGAAGCTGGTTGCGCCGATGATGGCGGTGGCACGCGAGGCCACGTTGTCCATGCCTTCCTCCTTGGCCCGGAGCATGTCGACGTAGCCCTGGGCGAACGCATCGGTCAGCCCACGCGCCATCGCGGCTTCCTTGTACGCCGCGTAGGTCTGATGCTCGTAGCGGACCTCGCGACCGGTCACGTCCGACACGATCGCCGCCAGATCGGCGTAGGAAAGCTCCTCCGGGCCGAGGACCGGCACGTCCTCCTGCCCCGACCAGCTGCGGTCGATCAGCAGCCCGGCAGCGGCAGCACCACTGTCACGGGCGGCGGTATGCGGCAGCTTCTTGTCGCGTATGATCGGGCCGAGCATCCTTCCCTCCCGGATGGTGCCGACCATCCGCAGGGCATTGTCCATAAACGCCGGCAGCGCGATCCCGCGCACCGCGGCACCTGTCGTCCGGAGCAGATCGACCATGTGGATCGACCCGGTCGCGTTGCCGGCGCGCTCCTGCCATGGGGTGTCCCGGCCGAGCGTGGTGACGGCGACGATGTGAGGCACGCCGTGGCGGCGCATCGCCTCCGCACCCGGTCGCGCGAAGTCCACGGTCGCGGCGGCCGGCGTCGCTGCCGGCGACGGCGGGCACAGCCAGAACACCGCGTCCGCTCCCCGGAACGCCCGGTCGACCACGCCAGCGTCGCCATGTGATCCTTCGACCACTTCCACTCCGTTGCGCACATTCAGCGGCAGCCTGGACGGGTCGCGCACGACCAAGCGCAGCGCCTCGCCGGCATCGAGGAGGCGGCGGACGACGTGGCGGCCGATATTGCCGGTCGGGGTGGTGACGACGATCATGGACACGGCTCCGGTTGGTTGGCCGTGGAAATAGCCATGCCCAGCCACACGTCCCATATCGGGTCGTCCGTCATTCCTTCGCCATCGTCCGGAACCGCCAGCGTCGACACCGGGGAAGCTTGGACCATCCGGTTCGGCAATCGGACCGGCACCATCAAGTGCCACGCGGTGGCGGCTGCTGGCTCGCGGTGGACGGCATGGAGGCGCCGGTCCACCATGCGGCCGGAGATTGCGTCATCCTGCCGAGCGGCCGATCCTTCACGCTCGCCAGCGGCCTGGCCTTGACCCCGGCCCAGGCGCAGGCCCAGGCCCAGGCCCAGGCCCAGGACGTGCTCGCCCATGCCGGGCCGGGCGACATGATCCTCCACGATGGCGGCGGAGATGTCGCCTTCGTCGGCACCCGGTTCGAGGTCGATGGCGGCAAGGCAGGAGCCTTGCTGGGAACGCTGCCGCCCCTCATCCACCTCCACGAAGCCGACGATCGCGCCGCGCTCGCTGCCGTTCTGGCGCTACGATCCGGGGCGCTGGATCCCGGGAACTGTGCCGGTGCAGACCGTCAACAGCCTGGCCTGGCGCGTTGACGGCACCCGGATGTATAACAGCGACACCGAGCGGAAGACGATCTGGATCTCCGACGACGACGTCGATGCGGGTCCGCCGTCCAACACACGGCGGTTTGCCACTGTGGACGATGCGGGAGGTGGCCCGGACGGGGTGGCGGTGGACCGCGACGGCTTCCTGTGGTGCGCGGTGTTCGGCGGCGGGCGGCTGGTGCGGTTCGATCCGGACGGGTCGAGCGCACGGTAAGGATGCCGGTGCAGTATCCGACCATGCCGGCGTTCGGCGGCGCAGCGCTGTCGACGATCTACATCACCTCCGCGTGCTGGCCGGTCGATCCGGCGCAACGGGCGGCCCGGCCGCTGGAAGGTAACCTGTTCGCGTTCGAGGCGCCGTACTCCGGCCTTCCGGCGATGCGGCTCGCGGACGACGCTGCCTGATCGGCGGGCGACGCGGCGTTGAGCTGGATCGTCCCGGTGCGGCTGGAAGGGCAGCACGTCACGCTGGTCCCGCTGGAGCGCGCCCACCGCGACGCGCTGGTCGAGGCCGCCTCAGACGGCGCGCTGTGGGGAGCTGTGCTACACCAGCGTACCGGACGCCGACGGCATGGAGGCCGAGATCGGGAGGCGGCTCGCCGGCCGGGACGAGGGCAGCGCGCTGCCGTTCACCGTGGCCGGGACTGAAACCGGCACGGTGCTCGGCATGACCAGCTTCGGCCACATCGACGCGGCGGCGCGGCGGCTGGAGATCGGCTGGACCTGGTACGCGGCGCGCGTGCAACGCAGCGCGGTCAACACCGAGGCGAAGCGGCTGCTGCTCGGCCACGCGTTCGACACGCTCGGCTGCGTCGCGGTCGAGCTGCGCGCCCACGTGCTGAACGGGCAGAGCCGGCGCGCGATCGAGCGGCTCGGCGCCAAGCTCGACGGCATCCTGCGCCACCACCAGCGGGCCCGCGACGGCACGCTGCGCGACACCTGCGTGTACAGCATCGTGGCGCCGGACTGGCCGCCGGTGCGCTCGCACCTGGACTGGCAGCTGCGGCGACCGCGGTCACGGGTCAGCGGACCGAGCGACCCGGCGGCGGACACCCGGCGTTTGCGGGAGGATTGAGCACCGTCACGCGCCGGTGGCGTGTCCGCACGGACTCGTCCCGAAGCGGCACCTTCACGTACTCGCCACGCCGCCACAGCGGGAGGAGGTCGCCGAAGTTCTCGCTGCCGAACCAGCCGTCCTGACCGCCCAGCAGCACCAGGAGGTTGGCATCGGGATCCGACAGGTCGGACAGGTGCCGGGCGCAGGAGCCGAAGCCGGACCGGTGCGGGCGGGTGCCGATCCGATGACCGGACTTGTGCACGGTGTGGTTGCCGCCTGCGGCGGCGAATGCGGACATGCGGTAGCGGGCTCCGATCAGCGGCAGGCGTCCCAGCGGATGGGTCAGGGCGATCCGGTGGACCCCGCCCCAGTCGCGGTGGCGGTCGAGTCGTCGCGCCGCCGGCACCAGCGCTGCCGACACCAGCCGACGCAGCCGGCGCGTCGGCAGCGTGCGTAGGTCCTCGGCAAGAAGCGTCTGCGTCATCCACACCGCGTCGTAGGCGCCGAGCGCCGGCGCGTGCGAGCCGGTCCGCAGACGGCGGACGATCCCGCCCAGCAACAGCTCGAAGCACAAGGCGCCTGCGGAGTCGGCGGCGTAGCGCCCGTCCCAGCCGGACAACGTGGAGAGAAAGCGGCCGCAGCGCCGCGAGCACGGCCCGGACGGCAGGTGTCCAAGCAGCAGGTCGCGCAGCGCCAGGCTCCGCGTCGACAGCACGTCGGCCTGCACCGCGGCCATGGCATCGAGGTCAACCGGGCCCTGCGACAGGAGCACCTCGATGCGTCGGCGGCGGTCGGGAGCGGCGAAGAAGAAGCCGGCCGGCACGCGGGCGCCGGTGGGGGCCTCGTTGCCGGAGGCCAGCAGTGGATCATCGGGGCTGACGCGCACCGGCAGCCCGGACGCCGTCACGACGTCCTGCCAGGCTTTCGCCGCCTCGACCGGCAGCGGCAGGTCGGCCGGGAGCGCGGTCGAGCGGCACGGCAGGTGCGCCGCCAGCAGGTGCCCGACCTGGCCGTCGCGGCCAGCGAACAGCATGTTGAGGCCGGGCACCCCGAACCCTTCCATCGCGTCGCGGTAGCCGGCCCAGTCGCGGCAGCGTGCCACCGACAGCAAGGCGGTCAGCTCGTCGCTCGGGCGATGCCCCATCCAGCGCAGCGCCAGCGGCCGGCGCGACGGCAGCAGCGGCCCGTCCGACACCACCGGCCCATGCGCGGTGTGGCGCAGCGCTAGGCGACGCGGCGCAGCGCCACGCACCAAGATGGTCTGGTGGCGCACCGCGAACCCGTCCGGTGCCAGCCCGGACACGTCGAACAGGTCGCTGCCCTGCGCGTGCAGGCTGGTGGCACCCCATGCGGCCTGGGGGTTGCGGCCAAGCAGAAGCGTGGGCAGGCCCGGCATCATCATGCCGATGCAGTGGGTGTCGGGCGAGCGCATGCCGACGATCAGGCACGGATTGGGCAGACCGAACAGCAGATGCGGGTCGCTGGCAATCAGGGCGGCGCCGGTTCGGGTCAGGGCACCCGACACCGCCACCGAGTTGCTGCCCCCGCGCGCGGTCCTGGCGCAGGCCGCGGCAACCGCGCCGCCATCCTGCCCGTCCATCGCCGGCGGCGCGCCGCCGGACAGCAGACGCGGCCAGAGCACGGCCCAGCGCGCCGGCGACAGGCGGCCGCGCAGGCGTAGAAGCCTTGACCAGACCAGCCAGCTGATGTCGGCCGAGCTCAGGCGCATCACCAGCAGGAGGTCCTCGACCGTCCACGGCTCCGGTTGGAGCGCCAGCACCGCGAACTCGCGCGGCAGCGCCGGCGCATGGTCCAGGTGGTGGTTGAGGCCGGCGACGAAGCCTTCCGCCCAGTCGCGGCTCGCAGGCGGCAGCCGCGCCGCTAGCTCCGGCACGGCGCGGCCCAGCTCCAGCAGCCGGATCGCCCGGTCCGGCTCGATCCCGAGCGGCCCAATCATCTCGGCGATCCGACCCTGGGCGATCCGGCGCGTCACCTCGACCTGTCCCAGACGCAGGTGCGCGTGCACCGCACCCAGCGCCACCGCGAGGTCGCGGTCGCTCGCCGCCTCGATGAACGGGATCTGGTGATCGTCCCAGCGCACCGTAACCGGCGCTCCCACCGGCAGCCCTATGGTGGGCAGCATCGCCAGGCGTTCGGAGGTGGACACCGGCCGCGGCCGGCCGCGACGCAGGTCGGCGTATATCATTCCGGCCAGCACCGCGGCGCCGTGGGCCCGGTCCCGCCAGCCGGCGACCACGCTGCCCGGCCGGCGCGGTCCCGCGCGGTCAGGCATAGCTGCGCGTGCTCGATCCGGTGCCGAGGTGCTGGTCCAGGATGGAGGCGATCGAGCGTGCCGGTTCCGCAGACAGGACATCCTGATGGTGGCAGTCGACGTCGTGCACCTGCAGCGTGCGTACCAGCGGCAGCCAGGCCTGCGGACGGTAGTCCAGCACGCCGTTCAGCGCCCGGGTCGACCGCCTAGCGGCGTGGCAGAACACCGCGTCGACGTCTACCGGCTCCGGCACGTGGGTACGCAGCAGCCCCAGGTTTTCGCACACCACGCGTGCCAGCCGCTGCATCATGTCGTTTTCGGTCCGGAGCACCGCCTGCACCACCGGCTGCGACATCAGGTCGTAGGCCTGGCACAGGTGGTCGGCGAGGGCTGCCATGGTGGTGGGCCGGTCTCCGCCGGGGAGGTCCGGGAACCCCAGAAAGGCGAGCGCCAGCCCGACCTGCTCCGCCTCGTCCACCTGTCGGGCGCTGTCGGGGCTTAGGAAGGGATAGCTGTCGAGCAGCACCAGCAGCGCCACCGTCTCGCCCTCCCGGCGCAGCTGCACCGTCATCGCCTGGGCCACTAGGCCGCCCATCGACCAGCCAAGCAGGTGGTAAGGCCCGTGCGGCTGGACGGCCCTGATCTGCCCGAGATAGCCCGCCGCCATCTCCTCAATGCTGTCGGGATGGCCGTCGGAGCAGTCCGGGTGGAGCGACAGCCCAGCGGCCTGGAGCGCGTAGAGCGGCTGCTCGGGATGCAGGTGCCGGACCAGCGAGGTGTAGGGCCAGCCGAAGCCGATGATCGGCGGCAGGCAGAACAAGGGCGGCCGGCTTCCGCCTGTTCGCAACGGCAGCAGCATGTCCAGCACGCCGGTCGGCCCGTCCTCCTCCAGCAGCGTCGCGATGGCGGCGACGGTGGTGGCATGGAACAGGCTGGCCAACGGGATCTCCTTGCCGAACTCGCTGCCGATGGCGACGAACAGCTCAGCGCCGCGCAGCGAGTCGCCACCCGCTTCGAAGAAGTTGTCGTGTATGCCGATGTCACCGCGCCCGAGCACCTGCTGCCACAGGGTCAGCAGCCTGCGTTCGGTGTCGGTGCGCGGCGGCACCGCTTCGCGCGAGGCCCGTTCCTGGCCCCAGTCCGGCGTCGGCAGCGCCCGTCGGTCGAGCTTGCCGTTCGAGGTCTGCGGCAGGGCGTCGACCGTCACGAACAGCGCCGGGATCATGACGTCCGGCACCCGGCTGGCGAGGTGCCGGTGCAGCACCTCGGGGGTCGGCGCCTCGCCCGCCTCGACCGACGCGACCACGAAGGCGATCAGCGCCGGCGCGCCGGTCGGGTCGGGCCGCGCCACCACCGCCGCTTCGGCCACCGCCTCGTGCCGCGCCAGGTGCGTCTCGATCTCGCCCGGCTCGATCCGGTGGCCGCGTATCTTGACCTGCTGGTCGCTGCGGCCGAGGTAGTCCAGCACCCCGTCCTCGCGCCAACGGGCGAGGTCCCCGGTGGCATAAAGCCGGCCGCCCGGCGTCCAGGGGTCGGGCCGGAAGCGGTCGGCGGTCAGGGCCGGCTGGTTAAGGTAGCCCTTGGCCACCCCGTCGCCGCCGATGTGCAGCTCGCCGACCCCGCCGACCGGGACCGGCTTTCCGTGGCGGTCCAGCACGTAGGTGCGGGTGTTGCGGATCGGCCGGCCGATCGGCGGCGGGTCGACGTCGTCCGCCGACAGGGTCATCGCGGTGGACCAGATCGTGGTCTCGGTCGGGCCGTACAGGTTGGTCACCCGGGCGGTGCGGGCCAGCAGGCGCGACGCCAGCTCGCCGGAAAGCGCCTCGCCGCCCACCAGCGCATGCACCCGGTCCAGCTCCACCTGCGGGTCGGCGAGAAGCAGGCGCCACAGCGACGGCGTCGCCTGCAGCAGGGTGATGCCGTGCGACCGCACCAGCCGGCTCATCGCGCCTGGATCCAGCACGGTAGCGGTTGCGGCGACCAGCACGCTTGCGCCGACCGCGAGCGGCAGGAACAGCTCCAGGCCGGCGATGTCGAAGGTGAGCGTGGTGACCGACAGCAGCCGGTCGGACCGGCCGGCCCGGAGCAGCTGCCGCATCCCCTCGATCAGGTTGGACAGGTTGCGGTGCGACACCTCGACCCCTTTGGGGCGTCCGGTCGAACCGGAGGTGTAGAGGACGTAGGCGGCCGCTTCCGGGTCGGCAGGCGGCAAGGCCACCTGCTCCGGCTTGTGTTCCGCCAGCTCCTCCATCGCCAGGGCGACGATGCCCGCCTCCTCGAAGCGGCGCCTGCGGTCCTGCATCGTCAGCACGCAGACCGGCGCCGCGTCGGCCAACATCATCGCCAGCCGGTCCGTCGGCCCGTCCGGGTCCAGCGGCAGGTAGGCGGCGCCGGCGCGCAGGATCCCGAGCAGCGCCACCGGCAGCAGCTCTGACCGTGCCACGGCCACCGCCACCAGGTCGCCGGCACCGATGTCCTGCGCCGCCAGGATGCGGGCCAGGGCAAGGCTGCGCCGGTCCAGCTCGGCATAGCTCAGCACGCGTCCGACGTCGCGGTCGAACGCCACAGCGATCGAGTTCGGCGTCGCCGAGGCGTGCCTGGCGAACAGTTCCGGCACCGTCGGCACCTGGGTGGCGCAGGCGGTGTCGTTCCAGCGCCGCAACACGTCCTCGTTTTCGTCCGAATCCAGCAGGTCGATATCGCCGATCCGGATGTCCGGATGGTCGGCCACCGCCTCGATCAGCCGGCACAACCTCCGGTTGTGCGCTTCGAGCTCGGCGAACGCGTAGAGGCCCGGGTTGGCGTCGAAGTCGATCCTGAGGCCGCTGTTGTCGGAGCGGTCGTAGACGAAGACGGTCAGGTCCTCCATCTGCGAGTTCGACAGGTTGTGCGGCGTGGCCGGCACCCCGTCGAAGGCGAGCTCGTAGTCGAACGGCTCGATGTTGATGCCGAGCCGGGCGAGCTGCTGGCCCTGGTTCAGCAGGCCGAGATCGCGGCGAAGGTCCTCGTAGCGGTACTGCTGGTGCCGCAGGGCCTCGCGCACGGTCCGGGACACCTGGACGAACAGGGCATCGGCAGTGTCGTCCTCCGACATCAGAAGTCGGATCGGCACCGCGTTGGCGACCATGCCCGGCACCCGACGCATGGCGCCGCCGATGCGCGCCGCCACAGGCAGCCCGAACACCAGGTCCTCCGCGCCGGTCATCCTGAAGTAGTAGGCGGCGACCAGCGCGATCAGGGCCTGCGGCAGGCTGACGTTCATGCCGCGGATGCGCTCGCGCAGTCGGGACACCATCGCCTCCGGCAGCAGCGCGGTCGAGCGGAGCAGGCCGCCGGTCGGCGGGACGAGGCGGCGGGCCAGCGTGACCGGCTCGGGCCGATCCGCCATGCGCGCCATCCAGTAGGCGCGGTCCTTGCCGTAGCGCTCGGAACTGCGGTAGGCGGCCTCGCTCTCGATCAGCGTCGAGAGCGGGTGGTAGCCATGCGGCGACGGCTCCCGTCCCTGGCGCAGCGCGGTGTAGATC
>CAXTOD010000058.1:0-12456 GCA_964245705.1 uncultured Acetobacteraceae bacterium | reverse complement strand
GCCTGTTGAGCTCGCCGCTGCCATGACCCCGCCCGACAGCCTGCCTCGTGATCCCGACCTGCGACGGAACGCCTCCATGACGCGGACCCGTGTCCTCCTGCTGCTGCTGGTGGTGCTGGCGGTCGCCGCCTACCCGGCGTGGCACATCGCGCACCGCGTCGCCGCCCCGGCCGCCACCGCGCAGGCGGCCGAGCCGCCGCAAACCGTGTCGGACATCGTGGTGCGGCGCCAGCCCTGGCAGGACCGGCTGAAGGCGTACGGCCAGGTGCGGGCGGTGCAGGGGGCGGAGCTGTCGGCGCAGGTGCCCGGCATCGTCGACGAGATCGACTTCCAGTCCGGGCAGGACGTCAAGGCCGGCACCGTGCTGCTGCGCCTGCGCCTGTACGACGACCCGGCCAAGCTGCAGCAGCTCCAGGCCGAGGTCGCGCTCTACAGCACCAACCTCCAGCGCGACCAAAAGCAGTTCGAGGCGCAGGCGGTCAGCCACGCCACGCTGGACCTCGACACCGCCAACCTGCGCAGCTACCAGGCCCAGGTCGCGGCCCAGGCGCAGGCGATGGACGAGAAGATCGTGCGCGCCCCGTTCAGCGGGCGGCTCGGCATACGCGAGGTCGACCTCGGCCAGTACCTGCCGCCCGGCACCGCGGTAACCACGCTGCAGGCGCTCGACCCGATCTATGTCGACTTCTCGGTGCCGCAGCAGCAGGTCGGCGACATCCGGCCGGGCCGGCCGGTAGACGTCAGCGTCGACACCTACCCCGGCCGGGTGTTCCACGCCGCGGTGCAGGCGCTGGACAGCCGCATCGACGCGCAAAGCCGCATGGTCTCGGTGCGCGCCAGCCTGGACAACCGCGACCACGCGCTGCTGCCCGGCATGTTCGCGGTGGCACGCCTCGACCTGGGGCCGGCGCGCGAGGTGCTGGCGGTGCCGCAGACGGCGGTCAGCTTCAACCCGTATGGCGACTTCGTCTACGTGCTCACGCCGCAGCCGCGCGCGCCGGGCGAGCCGTCGGGCGGGCCGCCGGGAAGCGCTCCGGTATTCGTCGCCACCTCGTGCGTGGTGACGCTGGGCGCAACGCAGGGCGACCGGGTGGTGGTCCTGTCCGGGCTGCACGACGGCGACACGGTGGTCACCGCCGGCCAGATCAAGCTGCGCAGCGGTGCCGCGGTGGTGGTCGACAACCGCGTCCAGCCGCCGGACGAGCTGTCGCCGAACCCGCCGGAAGAGTGATGCCGGAAGAATGAGGAGCAGCGCCCGATGCGCCTGACCGACCTGTTCATCCACCGGATCGTGCTGTCCTGCGTGGTCTCCATCCTGGTGCTGGTGTTCGGCCTGCGCGCCGAGCAGTCGATGCCGATCGAGAAGTTCCCGCAAACGGTGACCGGCACCGTCGAGATCCAGACCAGCTACTACGGTGCCGACCCAGCCACCGTCGCCGGTTTCGTCACCACGCCGCTGGAGGGCAAGATCAGCCAGGCGCAGGGCATCGACTACATGACCTCGACCTCCTCCATCGGCCTGTCGGACATCGTGGTGAGCCTCAAGCTGAACTACGATCCGGCCCGTGCCCTGGCCGAGATCCAGTCCTACGTCACCGCGGCGACCTCCCAGTTCCCGCCCGGCGTGCAGGCGTCCGCCATCAGCATGTATTCCGCCGGCGGCACCATCATGTCGATCTCGGTCGACAGCGACGTGCTGGCGCCGGAGAAGGTCAGCGACTACGTGCAGCGGGTGGTGGCGCCAAGGCTGCAGGCAATCCCCGGCGTGCAGACCATCTACATCAACGGCGCACCGAACGTGGTGATGCGCGTGTGGCTAGATCCGGAGCGCCTGGCCGCCTACGGCCTCACGCCCTCGGACGTCTACGCGGCGCTCGGCAACAACAACCTGGTCACGGGCGTCGGCAACACGCTGGGCGGCGCCGTGAGCGTCAACCTCGACATCACCTCCAGCCTGCACGACGCGGCGCAGTTCCGTGACCTGATCATCAGGCAGACCGATCTGCACATCGTCCGACTGGGCGACGTCGCGCGGGTCGAATTCGGCAGCGATCCCGACAACTTCCAGGCGATCGCCAACGATCGCAACGGCGTATACATCGGCATCAAGCCAACGCCGTCGGCGAACACGCTTGCGGTGTCGCACGACCTCGAGGTGCAGATCGCAGCGCTGCGCCGGCAGATGCCGCCCGCCATCCAGATCACGGTGCTGGACGACACCGGCGACTACATACGCGCGTCGATCCGGGAAGTAGCCTTCACCCTGGCCGAGTCGCTCGGCATCGTGGCGCTTGTGGTGTTCGCCTTTCTCGGCTCGCCGCGCTCGCTGCTGGTGCCGCTGGTGACGATCCCGCTGTCGCTGATCGGCACGTTCGCAATGATGGCGGCGATGGGCTTCTCCATCAACCTTTTGACCCTGCTGGCGCTGGTTCTGGCAATCGGGCTGGTGGTCGACGACGCCATCATCGTGGTGGAGAACGTCAACCGATACCTCGCGCGCGGGCTGACGCCGACGGCCGCCGCCGTGGCGGCGGCGCGCGAGCTGGTGCAGCCGATCCTGGCCATGACGGTGGTGCTGATTGCGGCCTATGTGCCGCTCGGCCTGCAGGGCGGCCTCACGGGCGCGCTGTTCGTCGAGTTCGCGTTCACCCTGGCCGGCGCGGTCACGGTGTCGGCGCTGCTGGCCCTGACGCTGTCGCCGATGATGAGTTCGCGCCTGCTGCGCGCCCGCAGCGCGCCCGGGGCGCGCATGCCGCTCGCCGAGCGGATGGAAAGGGGAAGCGAGCGCGCGCTGGACGCGGTGCAGCGCGGCTACAGCGCGATGCTGCGGGTGAGCCTGCGGGTGCGGCCGGTCGTGCTGCTGGCGGGGCTGCTCGTGCTCGGCAGCACCTGGTACCTGTACGGCCATGCCAAGCACGAGCTCTCGCCCGCCGAGGACACAGGGGACCTGGCCGTCTCCGGCAGCAGCGCGCCGAACGTGACCCTGGATGCGCTGGCCCGCTACAACCCGAGCATCGTCGCCATCTACAAGTCCGTTCCGGAGATGAAGGACTTCTTCATCTTCAGCCAGGCGCCGCAGGTGCAGGGCGGAATGGTGCTGAAGGATTGGAGCCACCGCACCAGAAGCGCCTTCGCGATCGGCGACCGGGTGCAGGAAGAGCTCGGCAAGGTGCCGGGAGTGGAGATGGCGATCTTCGTGCAGCCCTACCTGCCGGGTTCCTACGGCCTTCCCATCCAGTTCGTGCTGCAGAGTCCCGGCGACTTCCCGCAGCTGAACCAGGTGTCGGACGCGTTCCTGGCCCGGGTGCGCGCCAGCGGCCTGTTCGCGTATGCCGACAAGGACCTCAAGATCGACCAGCCGCAGTCCACCATCGTGGTCGACCGCGCCAAGCTCGCCACGCTCGGCCTGACCATGAGCGACCTCGGCACCTCGCTCAACGCCATGCTCGGCGGCGGCTACACCGGCTTCTTCGCCACCGACCAGCGCTCCTACAAGGTCGAGCCGCTGGCGATGCGACGCTTCCGCCTCAATCCCGACCAGATCCTGGACTACCCCATCAAGGCCGTGAACGGGGTGTCGGTGCCGCTCCGCTCGGTGGCGCACATCCGCGACAGCGTGGTGCCGGAGTCGATCGCCCACTTCCAGCAGCTCAACGCCACCACGATCCAGGCGCTGCCGGCACCGGGCGTCACCCAGGGACAGGCCTACGACTACCTCCAGCACCTCGCGGCACAGATCCTGCCGGCCGGCTACGGCACCGACACCACCGGGCCGCTGCGCCAGTTCGTGCAGGAAACCGGCGGCTTCGCCGCCACCTTCGCGCTGGCGGTGGTGATCACCTACCTCGCGCTGGCCGCCCTGTTCGAAAGCTTCCGCGACCCGCTGATCATCCTGGTCTCGGTGCCGATGTCGATCGCCGGCGCGCTGCTGTTCGTGTGGGCGGGCGTAGGCGGCGCCAGCATCAACCTGTTCACCGAGGTCGGCCTGGTCACGCTGATGGGCCTGATCAGCAAGCACGGCATCCTGATCGTCGAGGTGGCCAAGGAAAGCCAGGCCATGGGCCTGTCCAAGCGCGAGGCGATCGAGCGCGCCTGCGCGCTCAGGCTGCGGCCGATCCTGATGACGACGGCTGCCATGGTGCTGGGCGTGATGCCGCTGGTGTTCGCGACCGGCGCCGGCGCCGCGTCGCGCTTCGTGATGGGGCTGGTGATCGCGTCGGGGCTGTCGATCGGCACCCTGTTCACCCTGTTCGTGCTGCCCGCCGTCTACATGCTGCTGGCGTCCGACCGCATGGCCGCCGCCAGGCGCCAAATGGCCACGGCCTGAGCTCCCTTACGAGGCGATCGGCAACGCCGTGCGCCCGACCGGCTCGCTCTGCGCTGCCGGCTCGGGCTGCCTCAGCAGCGCCTCGATCCGGCCCGTGAGCCGGTCGATGGTGAACGGCTTGGTCAGCACCTGCATGCCCTGCGGCAGGCCGGACTGCCCCAGCACCGCGTTCTCGGCGTAGCCGGTGATGAACAGCACCCTGAGGCCAGGCCGCAGCAGCCTGGCGGCGTCCGCGAGCTGCCGGCCGTTCATGCCGTTCGGCAGCCCGACATCGCTCACCAGCAGGTCGATCGAAACGTCCGACTGCAGCAGCGCCAGCCCGCCCGACGCGTCCTCCGCCGCCAGGGTGCGGTAGCCGAGCTCTTCCAGCACCTCCACCACGATGCTCCGGACCGGCTGCTCGTCGTCCACCACCAGCACCGTGGCGTCCCGCACGGGTATCTCAGGCTCCGCGGCCGGCGCCTGGACCAGCGCCTCCGTTCCCGCCTGCGCCGGCTGGTGGCGGGGCAGGTGCAGGCTGATCGAGGTCCCCTCGCCGGGCACGGACACGATCTGCACGTAGCCGCCGGACTGGCGCACGAAGCCGTAGGTCATCGACAGGCCGAGCCCGGTGCCCTGGCCGAGCGGCTTGGTGGTGAAGAACGGGTCGAACGCGCGCGCCATCACCTCGGGCGTCATGCCGGTGCCGGTATCGGTCACGCGCAGGCGGACATAGCATCCGGGCGGCAGGTCGCCGACCGGATCCAGCGGCGCGGACGACTCCGCCGCCGCAGGGGTGATGGTCTCGACCAGAACGTTGCCGACCGCGATCAGCAGCCGCCCGCCGCCGGGCATGGCGTCGCGGGCGTTGATGCACAGGTTGAGCAGCGCGTTCTCCAGCTGGTTGGCGTCGACCAGGGTGGTCCACAGCCCGGGCTCCGCCGTCACCTCGATCGCGATCTCCGGCCCGACGGTGCGCCGGATCAGCTCCTCCATGTCGGCCACCACGCGGTCCACCTCGGTCGGGCGCGGGTCGAGCGTCTGCCGGCGGGAAAAGGCCAACAGGCGGTGCGTCAGCGCCGCCGCGCGGTCCGCCGCCGCCTGGGCGGTCTCGATGTAGCGGTCCAGCTCGGACACCCGCCCCTGCGCGATCCGCGTCCGCATCAGTTCAAGGCTCCCGGTAATGCCGGTCAGCAGGTTGTTGAAATCATGCGCCAAACCCCCGGTAAGCTGCCCCACCGCCTCCATCTTCTGGCTCTGCCGCAGCTGCTCCTCGCGCTTCTCAGTATCGGTGACGTCGCGCAGGCTGGCCGCGATCAGCCGGTCGCCACCCTCCGGCCCGGCCGGCACCGGCGCCAGGATCACGTCCAGCAGCCTGCTCTGCCCGGCGATCTCCCGCCTCGCGGTGGTGCGGACGGGACGCCCGGACTGCAGGCAGCGACTGATCTGCGTCGGCATGCCGACGACCGGGTCGACGAGGAACAGCATGTCCAGCGTGATGTCGGCGAGGTCCCGGTTGCCGAGGTGGTACATGGTGCGCAGCGACGGGCTGATCGATTCGACCACGAACCGGTAGTCGGGCGTGACCCGGAGCAGCAGCAGCCCCTCGGGCGCGTTGTCGAAGTAGGTGCGCAGCCGGGCCTCGCTCAGCGCCAGGCTCGCGGTGCGCTCGCGCACCCGCTGCTCCAGCTCCTCGGTGAGCCTGACCTGGGCCGCGACCGCGGCGCCGCGGCGGATCTCCAGGTCGTCCAGCACGCTGCCGTCGCGCAGGATGCGCACCACCAGCGACACCACGGTGCTGGCGACCACGATTGCCATCGCGAGCCCGGTGGTGAGCCGCCCCTCGCGGACCCCGCGCAGCGCCAGCAGCCCGATCAGGAACGGCACCAGGATCACCACCAGCAGCTGCATGCGCGAGTTGCGGGCACTCGGCCGGCCGGACGCGAGCAGCGCGGTCACACCCTCACCCGGCTCGCTGACGAGGCAGATCAGGAGCAGCACGAACACGCCGAACGCCGTGGACAGCGCCATGACGCTGTTCATCATGAGCGCCCGCAGCTCCTGGACGCCGTAGGCGTAGCAGAGCATGACCAGGCCGGCGACCAGCAGCCCGAACAGGGCGCAGCCGTCGCCGACCCGCCGCGCACCGGTGCCCCGCCGGTCGGACAGCACGGTGGCCAGGCCGAGCAGGGCAAAGCAGAACACGCTGGTCGGCGCGATCCTGCCGGCATGGCCGCGTCCGCCCGACGGCAGGTGCGGCAGCAGCGACCCGAACAGGTCGTAGCCCGCCACCGCATGGCCCAGGATGAACAACAGCGCGCCCGCCAGCAGCAAAGCCGCGAAGACGCGCGACGCGGTGCGCACGCCGGTGCCCGGCCCGGCGGCGTTGCGTAGGCCCAGCGCCACGCCGCCGAGAACGATCGCCAGCGCCGACCGCGATGTCATTCCGCCTTGATCGGGGCGGATCAGCAGGGGCGCCTGTTGGCCGATCATCCAGCCGGTCAGCACCGACAGGCCCAGCAGGACGCACAACGCGCTCCCGAGTAGCGCGAACAGGCGGAACGCGATCAGCATGTAGGCGTCGATGCGATCCTGTGCTGCGTGAGGATACTGCCTTAGGTCGTTATTTTCCCGTAAACCTCATGGATCCGCAAGAGGCCGGAACCGGGTTGGCCGACACGCGCTCGCGTGCCTTCCCGGCAGGCAACCATTCCCGGCGGCGGCCAAAGATCCGGGACGCCCGTTCGATCGCGAGCGCCCCTGCAACCGCGAACGGCACCACCAGCATCAGGTTGTAGCGGACCTGGTCGACCGCGACGGCGGCGTTGAAGCCGAGCATGAACCAGCCCGGCAGGCACAACAGGAGGAAGCGCCGTGCGACCGGGCCGCCGCGTCGCAGCGCCGCAACCGTGGCGACGGCGCAGACCATCCCCAGCACGAAACCCCACCAATGGTCGACGCAGAGCCCGCGAAGCGCCAGCGGGAGCGTAACCGCGGCATGCCACCCCAGCTGCCGCACCGGATCGCGCAACAGGAAGGCGTGCAACAGGAACGACAGGTGGTGGCTCCACCCGCCGGCCTGCGCCACGGTGCGGCTCAGCAACGGGCCGATGCCGATCGCGTAGAAGCTGTCCGGATGGTCGTCCCAACCGAAGCGGTCGCAGGCGTGACGGCCACCGATCAGGGCGCCCAGTCCGTTGCCGTCTGGCAGCCAGCACACGAAGCTCATCGCGTAGTCGCGCCGGTCCATCGCGTCGAACGACAACCGCTGTACCAGGGTGTGCGACGCATAGCCGAAGGTCAGCGCCAACCGGCCCGTTACCAGAAGGTTGCGCAGCAGCCAGGGCAGCACGGTGCAGCCGATCCCGGCCGCGAAGCCGAGGAGTGCCCGCGTTCCGCCGCGGCCGGGCGCCGCCGCCAACCGGAACGTTCCCGCCGCCAGCACCGCCGCGGCCAGCGCGCCGAAGGCCGGCCGGCACAGCACCGCGAGCCCAAGCGAGACGCCGGACGCGAACAGCCAGCCCGGATCCGGACCGCGCGCCGCGTCGCCCGCCGGCAGCGCCCGAAGCGCCAGCGCCTGGAACGCGACAACCAGGAACAGGCTGACGATCTCGGTCATCAGGTAGTCGACCGAGCACAGCAGCAGCGGCGCGGTCGGAAGCGCCAGCCCGAGCGCCAGCATGCCGGTCCGTGCACGCCCCGAGCAGCGCCACCCGCACCAGCACAACAGTCCCATGGTTGCCGCCAGCATCAGGAACTGCAGCCATCGCACCGATGGCGCCGCGCGGGTTCAGGAGGCCGTTTGGCCACCATGCGCCACCAGGCAGTCCATGCCGCGGCGCAAGCCGGGATCCACCACCGACGCCGCCGCAAGCAGGATCGGGTACAGCGGCGTGAAGCGCATGCCGGACGGCCGGATCATGTCGGCGGTGCCGCCGGCGAAGCGGTAGCCGTCGGTGTAGCGGTCGTGATGTACGATGTCGAAGGCGATGCCGAGGTAGAACGGCTGGTCGTAGGCGCCGAGCGGCTGCACCCGGCTGCGCGTCCACAGGCCGCCCAGGACGAGAAGGATCAGCAGGGCGACCATCAGGCAGGAACGGTACCTCACGCCGGCGTTCCTACGGTCCCGCGGTCCTGCCGGTCCAGCGCGACGCTGGCAGCGGAACCTGGGCCGTGGAAGAATGGCCGCAACGGGACGGCTGGCCCTTTGGGCGGCCGACCGCGCGGAGAAGGGCATGGTGGCGCGCCGGCTGGGCGAGGGCGAGCAGCGCCTGTGGCTTGATCTCATGCACGAGGTACGGCCGTTGAAGGGTCGGCCGCCGAACCCGCGCCCTTCGGCTCCGGTTGCCGCCGCCGCGGGTCAGGACAGCCCTGTCGCAGCGGCTCCCGCGGCCTCGGCAGCCTCGGCGGCCTTCCGGACGACGCTTCCGCCACGTCCCGCTCCCGTCCGGCCGCCGGTGGAGGTCGGCGTCCGGCACGGCGGCCTCGACGACACCAGCTGGCGTGCCCTGTCCAACGGCAAGCTCCGGCCGCAGCGCCGCCTCGACCTCCACGGCCAGGCGGCGCAGCCGGCGTTCCGCATGCTGCACGCCTTTCTGCTCCGGGCGCAGGCCGAGCGGCTGCGCTGCGTCGAGATCATCACCGGCGCCGGCTCGGGTCCCGACGGCGGCATCCTACGCCGCGAGCTGCCGCACTGGCTGAGCCGGAACGACCTGCGGCCGCTGGTGCTGGCGGCGGTGCATCCGCACGCGCGAAACGTCGGCTCCGTCCGCCTGCTGCTGCGTCGACGCCCTGGATGAGCTTCCGGTGAGCGGCGGCACCCTGCGCCTGGTGCTCGGCGACCAATTGTCGGACCGGCTCCCCGCGCTGGATGGGATCGATCCTGCCCGCGACGTGGTGCTGATGGCCGAGGTGCGGGACGAGTGCACCTATGTCCGCCACCACCAGAAGAAGATCGTGCTGGTGCTGTCCGGCATGCGGCACTTCGCGGCGCGGCTGCGTCAGCGCGGCATGCGCGTCGCCTACACCGCGCTCGACGACCCGGAGAACACACACAGCCTGCGCGGCGAGATGCTGCGCGCCGTCGCCGCCCACCGGCCGGACCGGGTGGTGGTGACGGCGCCCGGCGAGTGGCGCCTGCTGGAGGAGATGTCCGGCTGGCAGGAGCGTGCCGGCATCCCGGTCGAGATCCTCGACGACGACCGCTACCTGTGCGGCCTGCGCCAGTTCCGGCACTGGGCCGACGGTCGGCCGTCGCCGCGCATGGAGTTCTTCTACCGCACCATGCGGCAGCGCTACCGCCTGCTGATGGAGGACGACGCTCCCGTCGGGGGCCGGTGGAACTACGACGCGGAAAACCGCAAGCGAATGCCGGCCCGGATCACGCCGCCGCCGGCGCCGCGCTTCCCGCCCGACCCCGTCACGCAGGCGGTGATCGCGCTGGTTTCCGACCGGTTCGGCGACCATTTCGGCGACGCCGCCGACTTCGCCCTGCCGGTCACGGCCGAGCAGGCGGCGCTGGCGCTCGACCACTTCCTGGCCGAGCGGCTGGAAGCGTTCGGCGACTGGCAGGACTTCATGCGCGCCGGCGACCCGGTGCTGTTCCACGCCCTGGTGTCGACCTCGCTCAACCTCGGCCTGCTCGACCCGCTGGCGGTGTGCCGTGCCGCCGAGCGGGCGTGGCGGGAAGGCCTGGCGCCGCTGAATGCCGTCGAGGGCTTCATCCGCCAGGTGCTGGGCTGGCGCGAATACGTGCGCGGCATGTACTGGCTGCACATGCCCGGCTACCGGCACCGCAACGCCCTGGCGGCGACGCGCCCGCTGCCGCCGCTGTACTGGTCAGGCGAAACGCGCATGAACTGCCTGGCCCACGTTGTGACCGACACCCGCCGCAACGCCTACGCCCACCACATCCAGCGCCTGATGGTCACCGGCAACTTCGCCCTGCTCGCCGGCCTCGACCCGGCGGAGGTCGACGAGTGGTACCTCGTGGTCTACGCCGACGCCTACGAGTGGGTGGAGATGCCCAACGTGCGCGGCATGGCGCTGTTCGCCGACGGCGGCATCATGGGCTCCAAGCCCTATGCCGCGTCCGGCGCCTACATCAACCGGATGAGCGACTACTGCCGAGGGTGCGCCTATGATGCGCGGGTGACGGTGGGCGAGGGGGCTTGTCCGTTCAACGCGTTGTACTGGGATTTTATGGCCCGACATGAGGTCCGGCTTGCCAGCATTGGCCGCATGGCGATGCCGTTGCGGGCGCTCCGAGGGATGGAGCCGGCGAAGCGCGACGCGATCCGGGCGCGGGCGGCGGCGTTTCTTGACGCCATGGATCGCGGCGAGCTGGTTTGATCCTCCTTCAGGTCGCGGGCGGCATCGCAAGCAAGCGCCGCACCGCGTCGCGCAGGAACGCCTCGTCCTGCTTGTTACCCTTCGGGCTGCCGGCGCCGTGTCCCCAGACCGACGGGATCGGGTTCAGCTCGGCGTGGCGGAGCCACGGCAGCTCGGCCTCGTTGTCGGCGACGCGGAAGTAGAGGTCCGTGCTGCCGGGAAGCAGCAGGACGCGCGCCTCGATCGCTCCCAGCGCCCGGTGCAGGTCGCCGCCGTGGAGCTCGTTGGCGCTGATGTCGGACGCGTCCCAGCACCGGGCCTGGGCGTACAGGTCGGCGGCATGGCAGCGCAGGAAGCCCGGAGCCCATTCGCGGTCGAGGTAGTCGTCGAGGTTTGTCGCGGTGAGGAGATGCAGCCCGTCCCGGTACCAGTTCTGGCTTTTCGCCCAGCCGGCATAGACGCGCGCAAAGGCGTGCAGCGCCGCCACCGGCTTCCCGTCGAACCGGCCGCCCCCGCGATGCTCGGGTGCTGCTTCCAGGATCGCCAGCAGGCCGCGCAGGAACACCTGGTTGTGCACCGCCGTCCGGGCGCTGCCGCACACCACCACCGCGCGCTCGACTGCCCGGGGAAACAGCGCCGCCCAATGGTAGGCCTGCTGCGCGCCCATGGAGAAGCCGTACGCGCAGACGATCCGATCGATGCCGAACGCGTCCCGCAGCAGCGCCCGCTGCGCCCGGACGTTGTCCGTGGCCGTCACCAGCGCGGGATAGCCGTCGCAGTTCGACGGGCTGGAGGACAGGCCGTTGCCGAACATGTCCGGCGTGACGATGAACCACCGGGTCGGGTCCAGGATGCCGTCCGGCCGGATCAGCCATTCCCCGTCGTCGTGGGTGGCGCTGTAGCTGGTCGGGTACACGATCACGTTGTCCCGCGCCGGCGACAGCGTACCGTAGCTTTTCCAGGCCAGCCGGGCGTCGCGCAGCACCGCGCCGGACTGGAGCGGGTGGTCGCCGAGGACGTGCACGCCGGTCGCGGTGGTCCAGGTCATAGGGCTGCTCCTCCTTCGAGATCGCCGGTCCGTCAGCGCCGGAGCAGCGCCGGCGGGCCGGCCCGCCGGCGCTCCCAGCCGGCGCGCACCAGCTCCGGCACGTCGTCGGCGCGTTCCGGCCAGCCGATGCAGCAATAGGCGACGAAGCGCCAGCCGTCCGGCACCTCCAGGATGCGGACCACCTCCTCCGGACGCAGGATCGACACCCAGCCGAGCCCGATCCCTTCCGCCCGCGCCGCGAGCCACAGCGTGTGCAGCGCCATCACCGCGGAATAGGCGGTGGTGTCGGCCATGGTCTGCCGCCCCAGCCCGCCGCCCTGCGACGGGTCGGGATCGGCGAACAGCGCCAGGTGGCACGGCGCCTGGTCGAGCCCGGCCAGCTTCAGCGTGGCGTAGCGCGCCCCCTCCGCCTCGGGGAGTGCTGCCAGCGCCGCGGCGTTGCAGCGGGCGAACTCGGCGCGGATGGCGCCGCGGCGGAGCGGCTCGTCGATCCGGACGAAGCGCCACGGCTCGCTCAGGCCCACCGACGGCGCCAGGCAGGCGATGCGCAGCAGACGGTCGAGCGTGTCGTCGGACACCGGGTCGGAACGGAAGCGGCGCACGTCGCGCCGCCAGCGGAACAGCGTCGACAGCCGGTCGCGGAACGCCGGGTCGAACTCCGGGCCCCCGCTCATGCCGAGGACGCCGCCAGCGCCGACGCCAGCAGCATCCCCAGCGCCGCCGCCTCGATCGCGCGGGCGCGGACGTAGAGACCGAGGGCGCGGCGCAGCTC